>NZ_JBNNWE010000033.1:0-57272 GCF_050280905.1 Pseudomonas sp. NPDC086278 | reverse complement strand
CCAGAATCCGTCGGTTACTCGGCGACAGCATCTTCAGGGTGCCGCGCCCAAAGGCCTTGGACTGGCTGCGCACCGCGAGCATCCGCCGCGTCCAGTTGAGCAGCGAGTGCGGATCGCCGGCCTGGGTTTCGACGTTGACCGACAGGTAACCGTATTGCGGGTCCATGATCGGCGGCAGCACCAGGCTGGCCGGGTCGGCGCGGGAGAAACCGCCGTTGCGGTCAATCGACCACTGCATCGGCGTGCGCACACCGTCGCGGTCGCCCAGGTAGATGTTGTCGCCCATACCGATCTCGTCGCCGTAATACATGGTGGGCGTGCCCGGCATCGACAGCAGCAAACTGTTGAGCAACTCCACCCGACGGCGATCACGCTCCATCAACGGTGCGAGACGACGGCGAATACCGAGGTTGATCCGCGCCCGACGGTCGGCCGCGTAGTAATTCCACAGGTAATCGCGCTCCTTGTCGGTGACCATTTCCAGCGTCAGTTCATCGTGGTTGCGCAGGAAGATTGCCCACTGGCAGTTGGCTGGAATCTCCGGGGTCTGGCGCAGGATGTCGGTGATCGGAAAGCGGTCTTCCTGAGCCAGCGCCATGTACATGCGCGGCATCAACGGGAAGTGGAACGCCATGTGGCATTCGTCGCCGTTCTGGCCCTTGGCGTCGGTGTCACCGAAATACAGCTGAGTGTCTTCCGGCCATTGGTTGGCTTCGGCCAGCAGCATGCGGTCCGGGTAATTGGCGTCGATCTCGGCCCGGATCTGCTTGAGGACATCGTGGGTCTCGGGCAGGTTCTCGTTGTTGGTGCCGTCGCGCTCGATCAAATAAGGAATCGCGTCGAGCCGCAGGCCATCGATGCCCATGTCCAGCCAGTAGCGCATCACCGACAGCACGGCTTTCATGACTTGCGGGTTGTCGAAGTTCAGGTCTGGCTGGTGCGAATAGAAGCGGTGCCAGAAGTACTGGCCGGCGACCGGGTCCCAGGTCCAGTTGGATTTTTCGGTGTCGAGAAAGATGATGCGGGTTTGGTCGTACTTCTGATCGTCATCGGACCAGACGTAAAAGTCCCGCGCCGCCGAACCGGGTTTGGCTTTACGCGCGCGCTGGAACCAGGCGTGCTGATCCGAGGTGTGGTTGATGACCAGTTCAGTGATCACCCGCAGCCCGCGTTTATGGGCTTCGGCGATAAAGCGCTTGGCGTCGGCCAATGTCCCGTAATCCGGGTGCACGCCACGGTATTCGGCGATGTCGTAGCCGTCGTCACGCCGTGGCGAGGGATAGAACGGCAACAGCCAGATGGTGTTGACGCCGAGGTCGGCAATGTAATCGAGTTTGGCGATAAGGCCGGGAAAGTCGCCGATCCCGTCATTGTTGGAGTCGAAAAAAGACTTAACGTGAACCTGGTAGATCACCGCATCCTTGTACCAGAGCGGGTCCTTGATGAATGTGGCTGCCTTGGGTTTCTTCGCCATTTGAAACTCCTGTTGAATTTGGTATAGCCCTGGGCCAGGCGCAGGGTCTCGTGGCGAGGGGGCTTGCCCCCGTTGGGCTGCGAAGCGGCCCCGCTTTTCCTTCAGTCACATCAAATTTGCCAGAGTACGACTGCTTCGCAGCCGAACGGGGGCAAGCCCCCTCGCCACAAAAGCCTGTTTGCATCTAGACAGTGATGCGCCAGATACCGAATGGCTGATGCGCCGGGTCGATCCGCATGAACTGGTACTTGCCGTGCCAGTCCCAGCGGTGGCCACTCATCAAGTCCTCGCCATGGGTAATGGCGTCGTCCGGGAGGCCCATTTCCCACAATGGCAACTCGAAATTCGCTTCCTGCACGTTATGCGGATCGAGGCTGACGGCCACCAGAATGAAGTTGCTGCCATCGGCGCTGCGCTTGCCGAAATACAGAATGTTGTCGTTCCAGGCGTTGTAGAGCTTCAAGCCCAAGTGGGTTTGCAACGCCGGGTTCTGCCGGCGGATACGGTTGAGCTGCGCTATCTCGGCAATGATGTTGCCGGGCGCGGTGAAATCCCGTGGGCGGATCTCGTACTTCTCGGAATTGAGGTATTCCTCCTTGCCCGGCACCGGCGCGGCTTCGCACAGTTCGAACCCGGAATACATGCCCCACAGCCCCGAACCCATGGTCGCCAGCGCCGCGCGAATGAGAAACCCGGCGCGACCGGACTCATGCAGAAACGCCGGGTTGATGTCGGGGGTGTTTACGAAAAAGTTGGGGCGGAAGCACTCGCGCCACGGCGACTCGTTAAGTTCGCTGAAATAAGTCGACAGCTCGTATTTGGTGTTACGCCAAGTGAAATAGGTATAGCTCTGGGAGTAACCGACCTTGCCCAGGCGCGCCATCATCGCCGGCGTGGTGAAGGCTTCGGCAAGGAAGATCACCTCCGGGTACAGCGCTCGCACATCCGCAATCAGCCATTGCCAAAACGGCAGCGGTTTGGTGTGCGGGTTATCGACGCGGAAGATCTTCACGCCCTCCTCGACCCAGCCGACCACAATGTCGCGCAACTCGACCCACAGGCTCGGAATCGCATCGGCGGCATAAAAGTCGACGTTGACAATGTCCTGGTATTTTTTCGGCGGGTTCTCGGCGTATTTGATCGTGCCGTCCGGACGCCAGTTGAACCACCCCGGATGTTGCTGCAGCCACGGGTGATCCTGAGAGCACTGGATCGCGAAATCGAGGGCGATTTCCAGCCCGTGGTCTGCCGCCGCCGCCACCAATCGACGGAAGTCTTCGCGCGAGCCGAGTTGCGAGTGAATCGCCTCGTGCCCGCCCTCTGCACTGCCGATGGCATACGGGCTGCCCGGATCTTCGGGGCCGGCAGTCAACGAGTTGTTCGGGCCTTTGCGGTGGCTGCGGCCGATCGGGTGGATCGGCGGGAAATACAACACGTCGAAGCCCATGTCCTGAATCATCGCCAGCCGCGAGTGCACGTCGCTGAAGGTGCCGTGGCGGGCGGGGTCGTCAGTGATCGAACGTGGAAACAGTTCATACCAACTGGCGAATTCAGCCAGGGGCCGTTCGACGTCCAACGGGTATTCGGCGCTGAGACTCAGGTAGGCACGGTGATCGGCCTGGGTCATCAGGTCGGCGCTACGCTGGTGCATAAACAGTGCAACCTGCTCGGTTTCGAGCAGGCCGGACAATTCGTGGTGCAACGCCGCGAGCGCTTCGCTCAGTTGACCGTCCGAGCGTTCGGCGGCCTGCTGCACCTGATTGCGCCCTTCCTGCAATTCCAGGCTGATCGGCACACCAGCCATGTGTTTCTTCTCGATTTCATACAAGAAACTGGCGAACTGATCGATCCACGCCTCGATGAGAAACACGTAACGGCCCTGATCCTCAACACGGAACTGGCCTTGCCAGCCGTTGTTACCCAATTCGCCCATCACGGCGCTCTGCCAGGTGTCTGCACCTTCGGCGCGCCAACGAATGCGCACGGCGAGTTTGTCATGGCCATCGGCAAACACTTTGCTGGTCACCACGACATCGCGCCCCACGACGCCCTTGACGGCAAACTGCCCGCCGTCGAGGGTCGGCATGACGTCTTCAATCGCGATGCGTGGCAGCAACAAGGCCTGTGACAGCGGCATGTGAGGGTTGTAGTTCAGCTCTGTCGGTTTTGCAGCAGTCATCGAGCATCTCTCCTTAACGCCCCAAGGACGCTCATGTGTCTGGTCAGCGTTCACATGAGGCGGTCTGCCCCGTCATGAACTCACTTAGGTTCCGAGCGACCGGCCCGGCGAAAAGTTCACGCCCATTTGCCGGGAATCAAATCTCGCGCGCAGCGGTCAACAGACTTAAGCACGAGTTACGCCATGTGCCACAAGGAGGCTTCACCATGAGTATTCCCATCCCCGCCGAGACGCCGGACCCGAACATCGACCAGCCGACCATCCCGCCTACCGACCCGCAACCAGTGCCGGAGCAAGAGCCACCGGGAACCACCCCGCCACCACGGGAAGAACCACCGACGACCATGCCGCCGGTGATTGTGCAGCCCTCCGATCAACTGTGAATCGAACAATGCGCCGACTGTGGGTTCTCCCTTTCGGCGCAATTGCTCACTACCAACCAGATCGGCTCAACGTCGAGGGTTTTAGAGACGCACCCAGAGACAACTGAAGCATCCTCTTCTTGCAACACCCTATAAAAAATTACCGTTCGTCGGCTCGCTCGCATTTATGCGAGGCGAATAATCAAACACGACTTACAAAAGATCAGGAAAAGGACTACGCCCCCCTCCCAACATCCCCAAAACAAAAAACCGCACAGTTGAATCTGGAATACGACACGAACAGGCTAAATATAGGAACCGTCTCAATATTCTTAAAAAAAATTGATGTTTATGCTATTTACAACAACTTAAGAAATACGCCATCGACTCGACAGACAAATCACATTTCGTCGAAGGAAACATCCTACGCGCAAATATAAAGCAAACTTGCAACCACACATACAAACACCTACAACAGGAGTGCCACCTAACTAAGGTGGCCAATTTCCAAGAAGGAGAATCACCATGAAAAATGGAAGTCTTACGGAAACTCTATTCAGCTTGAAAAATGACTTTGGCACCGGCTCATGCCCTCAAATTGCTGGAGGGTCTGGGGGCGCAGGTGGCTGCGGAGGTAGCGGAGGTTGTGGCGGCGGTGGCGGTTGCAGTGGTGGCAGTGGAGGGTCTGGCGGATCGGGAGGCAATGCCGTTTCACGTAACGTAGAGAGTGAAAAATCAAAATAAAAATCTGATCCATTCAATTGGAAACGAGGTTTTTTTGGTGTTGCCGAAAAAACCTCGACAAGGACGCCAATGAAGCTAAGCATACAAAATTACGAAATACTTAATTTTAATCAAGACCACATCGTTGTTTCCGACAAAGGTGTATCGCGGATCAAGTCCCCTTCTCTGCTTGAAGTACTTAAAAAACTCAAAGACAGGTCCAGCATCACCGACGACGAACTCTACAACTTATTCAATGAACATGATCTGAATAAAGAGGAAGCTTATTCATCACTTGAAGAAACCATTAATCTACGAGTGGAAAATCAGAGTAAATATTTTGACCATGTGATAGTGGCTCACGACTGGGACGACCCCTCAGGGTTTGAAAGGATGCTCAACAGCGAGTTAACAACCGACTCTCTCGTTTGCCCGTTGTCAGAACTGCAACAACAAATCGTCAAAAACAGCAGGCAGTTCATTGCCATCGTATGCAATAACTACAATTACAACACGTTAAAAGCACTCTATTTCCGGATTGCATCAGATGCACCTGAAAGCGCTATAAATGTCAGTTATGTCAATGGCCAGCACTATATTATTGGACAACCGTTTATTCCTGTTACGGGAAGCCCCTGTCATTTCTGCACCATTGATAGACTTGTCAGCCATGAAATGTATAAATCAAGTCAAAATACTTGGTCACGGTTGCTAAATTTTTGCCGAGAGCGATACATGCCGATACCGGCCTCTCCACTCAACTTATATCAAAAATCGTTGGTAATCGGAGTCTTGGCACAGAAAATCAAGCTAATGACCGGCACCAGCGACAGTTATCGCTACCAGGATAATATACTTCACCAGACCACTATTTCTCTGAGCAATGGACAAATCGCAGAGTCTACGATTTCGCATTGGAGTATGTGTGACTGTCTGAGGGCAGGCACATGAAAAACATCCCTCATGATTACTATCTTAGATTCATTGATCCGGTCGCTTACGACGAGGTACTCGATTTTCACACAAAAGGTAATTTTCTGATTCATGAGGCATTCAAGGATTCTACCGCCTTATACTTCCTTAACCCCAAGGATCTGGCCTGTCTAACAGGAAACGAACTGCACCTGTATCCGGACATGCAAAGGTGCCTGCCGCTGAACTACACCAAAAAAGCGCAAGGCGATTTGAATCGCAACGAATCATGCGAGCGTTTCTCAGAAAGCGTCATATCGTTTGATGTGGTCGAAAGACTCATGACCCCCCTCATTTCAAAAAGCAAAAAAACCTATAAACGTGGCTACCCTAGTGGCGGTGCGCTGTATCCAATTGAGGTGTTTGTCTGTTCACTCATGCAAGACCACCAAACATGGCCGTGCCCCGAAAAAATCTTGCACCTGCTGCCTCAAACCGCCCAATTCGAAATCATTCAAGGGTCGGAGAATACTGACGGATTACGTTCTGCAATTTTAGCGGCACCCGCGGATATCGGATCGCCGAGTGTGGCCATTGTTTATGCAGCCTATCTACCTAAAACATTTTTCAAGTATCGATACCGCGGTTATCGCCTGGCGTTAATGGAGGTTGGCTCTATCTACATGCTGATAGAACTTCAGGCTAAAAAATTAAAACTTCGAAGCCGGCTGTGGTCCGCGTACAGTGACACAATGTTATGCAAGGCAATAGGATTAAACCCGACGCTTTTCTTACCTTTATGCGTGCACTTTTTAGGGGGATCGGAATGAACATTCTCCATCAACACAACACAGCTGCCTTACCTACAAAAATCGTCTATCAACCGGCGTGCATCGGCCCCATGCCCCTCTCAGTGGAAATCGGAGACCTCTGGAACAATGGAGGTTCTGGTATTGGTTATGGTTCGGAGGCAGCCAAGTCAGCTTTAGGTGAATATTTTGAACGGCGTCATTTCTATATGGAAATACTACCCGATAAGACCGGAACCCTTGATACCCACCTCTCCAACGATGAAACAGGCGATTTTATCAACGCCTTTGCACAAACACGGGACAACAACATTCCGGCCAATGATATTGCTCAGCACAACTACCACCTGACAAAAGTTTGTCGCACCACAGACTTTTCCATCTGCCATGTTCCAACCGTCTGCATATCCCTCAGCGCCCATCACATCGAAAGTGATTGTGCCATATACCCAAGAAGAGACACTTGTGGGTGCAGCTTTCACTGGGATCCCATGTTGGCTATATTTGGATCCTTAAAAGAACAACTGGAACGACAATTTCTTTTAAGATTCTGGCTGACAAAAAAGTGTCGCAAGGTAGTCGAGTCCGCTGAGGTGCTTGAACAGTTAAAAAGCAGCAAAACATTGAAACTCTATACCGCGCTTACGCAAGCAGGAGAACTTACCGTCATTGATATTTTGGACCGCGACTTTCCAGGCACCTGCTTACTCACGGTCTACGGAAGCGACGATTGCACAAGGCGCGTAAAGTATTGCGCAGGCATGGCATATGCCGAAACAACTGAAGCGGCGTTAACCAAATCAATACTTGAGCTTTGGCAGACTTATCGATTCATGGACCTCCATCACGCAACGCTATGTGATACTGATGAAATAGAAGATCCTTACCTTGTTCATTTTTTAAATTGTAATACTCACCAGACCTATCAAGACATCTGTAACACCCATGTTTCACATACACCGAAAGCCAATCAAACAACACCCTTTACTACAAATGGTCTGTTAGACGTTCTAAGCAAACTAAATATCCACGGATTCGTGTACATCAAGATGATCACGTTCGACAGCGACCATTATTTTGCCAGCAAATACTTTTCGCCCCATTTGTTCTTGCACATGAACAACTCACAAAATATAAATTTCAATAATACGTATTCCGCACAATTCAGCCATGAGGTTTACGTCGAACGCCGAAACATGATGGTTCCGTTTCCCTAAGGAGCAAAACGATGCAAAGACATATAACTCGTCGCGCCATCATTCTTGCGTGGGTTTTCATCAAAGAGCAGGCAAAAGAACCTTCTACTTTTTTCTGGACCCTCCTATCGCCCGCCGCGCTATTTTATCTATTGGCTTACTCCAGAGGACAAACGCCACCCTATCAATCAAGCTATGGTGAACTGACGTCCTGGTTCTACGCGTACATTTCTTCAAGCGTTGCTTTTTTTGGTTTCTCGTTTTATATCATTGGGCGCAGAGAAAGCGGCTTTACACGCTCATTCATTTACAGGTTCGAGGCACGGTGCATCTTTCTGCTTGCTCAGTTTTTCGCCTACTCGATAATTGCTCTGGCTTATTGTTTGATTTTCTACGGGCTGACCAGACCTGCCTTCGGACCGGTCCTCTTGAGCGAAGTATTTATTATCATGGGCCGATTCTATGTATGCTTTTTGCTGTTCAGCATTCCCGGTCTCTTATTAACACTCCCCCCCCTGACATTTCAGAACGCCAACACAGGTTATTCAATTATCTCCTTCATAATGCTTGTCTTTGGAATTTACGACATGAATACGTCATCGACAGAGGTGGATTTCCATCAAATTTTTAATCCCTTATGGTTAGCCAACAGAATTATTTATCACGGACTTGAAAACAACTGCATGTTGGCGCTCTGCACGGCAGCATTGTTTGTTGGCATTTTTCTACTGACGCTCCGTTATCTCAGAGTCAACCCGGTATGGAGTCGTTATTAATGAGCGTGTTACAAGTCAAAAACCTGTCCTTTAAATACGAAACCAAGCCCCTGTTCATTAATGCATCAATGCGCATTGAGTCAGGCTCGATTGTGGGGTTGCTAGGACCAAACGGCAGCGGTAAAACGACATTTTTCGATATAGTATGCGGGCTTACAAAAGAAAAGAACTCAGACATTACCAACTCCTTTAAATACCCACTCTATTTATCACAACACCTCACCACCCCGCACACGCTTCGCATGTTTGATATTTTTCGGATAACAACTTTGCTTTGTTCGTCCGAGCGTACAACCCAACAGCGCGCCGTGGAAAAACTGGCTCGCTGGAGCCCTGAAATCATTGAACGCTACAAGGCCATCTGGAATAAAAAATCATCGATTTGCAGTTACGGTGAAAAACGCTGGTTCTTCACATTAACATTGCTGACTCTGAATTCAGAGTTAGTCATCCTTGACGAACCCAGTGCAGGTGTTGATCCAGAGTTTCGTCATTATATCTGGAAGTGTTTGAACGGCGCGGCAAGGGACGGTGCAGCCATTCTTGTGTCATCGCACAACATAGAAGAAATCTCCACTAACTGTGATTACTTTTACATGATAAGCAACCACATGTTTAAGCTGTTTCATTCAGGCAGTGAGTTTATTCAACACTATCAAGCCGACAGTCTCGACCAGGCATTTATCAGTGCGGCGTCATCGTCAGCCATTAGTCTTTCCCCTTCTCCATAAGCCTGACAATCCTCGGCATCACGCTAAACACCGCCAGGGCCAGCAGCGTGCTGAGCACCGCCGTCGATTCACGGCCCATGCCCGCCGCGACACCAATCGCGGCGGTCATCCACAATCCGGCGGCGGTGGTCAGGCCTTTTACGTGGCCTTCATCGCCCTCGTTGTTTTTCAGGATCGTGCCGGCGCCAAGGAAGCCGATCCCGGCAATGACGCCCTGCACCACCCGGCTCATCGCATCGGCTTGCGAACCCGACATCTGTGGCACCAGCACAAACAGCGCCGCGCCGAGCGCCACCAGCATGTGGGTCCGCACCCCGGCGGCTTTGCCTTTGTGCTCGCGCTCGAAACCGAGAATCGCGCCGAGAAGCGCCGCAATCAGCAGCCTTACAGTAATTCGTGTCACTTGTGCGGCGTCGCCGATGTCGGCGAACTCCGCTTGCAGCGTTACCCAGACTTCATGCCACCACGCGTTCATGCTGCGGTCCTTATGAGTGTTGTCAGAGGATGGACCGCGCCGACCATTAATCGGTTGCATCGAACGATGGCCGTGGAATGCGCCCTAACGCTCAGTACCGAAGAAAAACAGCAGCCGCAAAAAAAGGATCAGCCCATGACCGTGCGTATCGAAAACCAGACCTGCTTTTTCACCATCGAAAACGGCGAGGAAATTCTCCTGTGCCCCGACGTGACCATCATCACCGACTCGGACAAAGCCATGTCGGCGGTAGAAATCAACGGCGAGCGCATTTACATCACCGAAGCGGAAGCCGACGCATTGACCGTAGCAGGCGCTGTCGACGGTCGTAAGCATTTGAAGGCAACCGACAGTGATTCGGTGATTTGACCGAGCTGGGTCGGCACCTCCCGCGCACCGCTGCGATAGCGGCGGCCACCGTGCTTTGACGGGGTGCTTCAACCTGTCGCAGGCAGCGGATCAGCGCCCATCTGATCCGCTTTTTATTGCAATACCTGAGTCTGTTATGCAAACAGATCGACGCTCATAGTGCTCCGGCCTGATGGAGGCTGATGAGCGACAGACCATGAGCGAAAGAATCCCCGTCCGAACCGTAGATGAACTACTGGAAGCGCCGCTGGTTAAAACCTATGAGCCTTTGCGTCCCAAGACAAAGGCCAAGTCCAGCGACCACCTGATCCACACCCGCAGCTTTACCGGCCTGTTCCGCACCTTGCGCCTGAGCGGTGCAGGGTTTCTGTTTCTGCTGTTTTTCGGCACCGTGTGGCTGAACTGGGGCGACCGTCAGGCGGTGCTCTGGGATCTTTCCGAAAGCAAATTCCACATCTTCGGCGCGACCTTCTGGCCGCAGGACTTCATCCTGCTTTCGGCGCTGCTGATCATCGCCGCGTTCGGCCTGTTTGCGATCACCGTGTTCGCAGGCCGAGTCTGGTGCGGCTACACCTGCCCGCAGAGTTCCTGGACCTGGATCTTCATGTGGTGCGAGAAGATCACCGAGGGCGAGCGCAACCAGCGGATCAAACTCGACGCGGCACCCTGGGGGCTGAACAAACTGGTCCGGCGCTCGGCCAAGCACACGCTGTGGCTGGCGATCAGCCTGCTCACCGGGCTGACCTTTGTCGGCTACTTCACGCCGATAAGACCGCTGGCCGAAGAACTGCTGACCTGGCAAATGGGCGGCGTCAGTTTGTTTTGGGTGCTGTTTTTCACCGGTGCGACGTACATCAACGCCGGTTGGCTGCGCGAAGCGGTGTGCATGCACATGTGCCCGTATGCGCGGTTCCAGAGCGTGATGTTCGACAAGGACACCCTGACCATTTCCTACGACGCCGCCCGAGGCGAAAACCGCGGCCCGCGCAAGCGCGAGGTGATACCGGCCGATGTCGGCCTCGGCGATTGCATCGACTGCCAGGTGTGCGTGCAAGTTTGCCCGACCGGCATCGACATCCGCGACGGCTTGCAAATGGAATGCATCGGCTGCGCGGCGTGCATCGACGCCTGTGATTCGATCATGGACAAAATGGGCTACGCCCGTGGCCTGATCAGCTACACCTCGGAGCGTGAATTGCAGGGCGGCAAAACCCGCCTGCTACGGCCACGGCTGATCGGTTACACCGCCGTGTTGCTGCTGATGATCGGTGCGCTCGTCCTCGCGCTGGTCGACCGGCCGATGGTGTCGCTGGACGTCAGCAAGGACCGTGGGCTGTTCCGCGAAAACAGCCTGGGGCAGATCGAAAACATCTACAGCCTGAAAGTCATCAACAAGACCCAATTGCGCCAGGACTACCGCCTGACGCTAGTGGACGCCGATGGCTTCCAGTTGCAGGGCAAGACGGCACTGAGCCTGGCGCCGGGCGAGATTGTCGATGTGCCGGTGTCAGTGGCAATGACCGCCGAACGGCCGAGCAGCAGCTCGCAGACGATCAGTTTCAAGGTTGAAAACCGCGATGAGCCGGACATCTATAGCGTGGCCGACAGCCGCTTTGTTGCGCCGATGAATCGTTGATCCCTTAGACTGCGGTCCTGTGGCGAGGGGGCTTGCCCCCGTTGGGTTGCGAAGCAGCCCCGCTTTCCCCAATCGGCACCCGTTATCCGGATTTACAGACTTACAGACTTACGACTGCTGCGCAGCCGAACGGGGCAAGCCCCCTCGCCACAAAAGCGCATCATATGAACTCTTTTGATCCAGGCACTCGATGAAACGCTACGAAAAATTCGCCGACGACATCGCTGAACTGATCCGCTCCGGCGTGCTCGGCCCCGGTCAGCGTGTGCCGTCGGTGCGCTACGCCAGCCAGACGTATGGTGTCAGCCCGTCCACGGTGTTCCAGGCTTACTACCTGCTCGAACGCCGAGGCCTGATCCGCGCCCGGCCGCGCTCCGGCTATTTCGTCAACGCCCATACACCGAGCCCTTTCTCGGAGCCGGTGATCAGCAGCCAGGTCAACGAGACCACCGAAGTCGACGTCAGCGAACTGGTGTTTTCGGTGCTCGACTCGATCAAAGACCCGAACACCGTGCCTTTCGGCTCGGCGTTCCCCAGCCCGATGCTGTTTCCATTGCAGCGTCTGTCGCGGTCACTCGCCAGCGCAGCCCGGGAGATGGACCCGCGCATGGTCGTCACCGACATGTCGCCAGGCAACCCGCAACTGCGCCGGCAGATTGCCCTGCGCTATATGGTCGGCGGCTTGATGCTGCCGATGGAAGAACTGCTGATCACCAACGGCGCGCTGGAAGCGCTGAACCTGTGCCTGCAAGCCGTCACCGAACCTGGCGACCTGGTGGCCATCGAAGCCCCGGCGTTTTACGCCTGCCTGCAAATTCTCGAACGCTTGAAGCTCAAAGCCGTGGAAATCCCCGTGCACCCGCGCGACGGCATCGACCTGGGCGTGCTCGCGCAAACCCTGGAGCGATACCCGATCAAAGTCTGCTGGTGCATGACCAGTTTCCAGAATCCGATGGGCGCAACCATGCCCGAGGCCAAGAAGCAGGCGTTGGTCGAGCTGCTGCGCAGCCATCGGGTGCCGCTGATCGAGGACGACGTCTACGCCGAGCTTTATTACGGCCAGCAGGCGCCGAAACCGGCCAAGGCGTTTGATACCGAAGGCTGGGTGATGCATTGCGGCTCGTTCGCCAAGAGCCTCGCCCCCGGTTACCGCATCGGTTGGGTCGCCGCCGGGCGTTTCGCGCAGAAGATCGAGCGGCTGAAACTGATGACCTCGCTGTGCGCCTCGATGCCGGCCCAGGCCGCCATTGCCGATTATCTGCAACACGGCGGCTACGACCGACACCTGCGCAAATTGCGCTACGCGCTGGAAGAACAGCAAAACGCGATGCTCGCGGCCATCGCGCGCTACTTCCCGGCGCAAACGCGTGTCAGCCAACCGGCCGGCGGCTACTTTTTTATGGCTGGAGCTGCCGCCACAGATGGATTCGTTGAAGTTGTTTCAGATGGCGCTGGCGCAAGGCATCAGCATCGCACCGGGGCCGATCTTTTCACCGGCGCAGCGGTTCAGGAACTGTATCCGGCTTAATTACGGCAGCCCGTGGGATGAGGCTTCGGAAAAAGCGATGGAGACGTTGGGGCGGATCATTCGGTCGTTCTGATGGTTCGATGGCGTCTGGCCTGGCGCCTTCGCGAGCAAGCCCGCTCCCACAGGAAAGATGGTGTTCACAAATAATGTGATCACACTCAAGCCAATGTGGGAGCGGCGGTGCGACGATTCGACTTGCTCGCGAAGAGGCCCGCACCAACAAAGAACATCCGGAGGCTATCGCCCGCCACCCAAGTCGACAAACGTCCCGGTCGCATACGAAGCCTTGTCCGACAGCAACCAGACGATCGCCTCGGCCACTTCATCCGGCCGCCCGCCCCGGGCCATCGGGATCGCCGATTCCAGTTTGCTCACCCGATCCGGATCGCCGCTCAGCGCATGGAAATCGGTGTAGATGAACCCCGGCCGCACCGCGTTGACGCGAATCCCCTCGCCCGCCACTTCCTTGGACAGACCGATGGTGAAGCTGTCCAGCGCGCCTTTCGAGGCCGCGTAGTCCACGTATTCGTTGGGCGAGCCCAGACGCGAAGCCACCGAGGACACGTTGACGATGCTGCCGCCCTGCCCGCCGTGTTTGGGCGACATGCGCAGGATCGCGTGCTTGGCGCAGAGGATCGGTGCCAACACGTTGGTTTTAAGAATTTTGAGAATGCGGAATTCGGACATTTCGTCGACCCGGGACTTGTGCCCCACGGTGCCCGCGTTGTTCACCAGCGCGGTGACCCGGCCCAGTTCGGTGTCGACCCGGTGAAACATCGCGACGACTTCGTCTTCGATGCTGACGTCGGCGCGTACGGCGATGGCCGTGGCGCCCAGTGCGCGAACCTGTTCCAGCACACCTTGTGCCGCCGCTTCGTCGGACTGGTAGTTGATGCAGATCCGATAGCCAAGCTCGGCGGCCAACAGCGCTGTCGCGGCGCCGATGCCACGGCCGCCCCCGGTGATGACGATGACTTTGTCCATGCTGACTCTCCCCATTTCACGCGTAAGCCGTCGGGGGCAAGAATAACCGCCATCTCCATTTTTTGCATGGGGTCTGTGGTGCGTGGGAAACGCCTTCGCGGTCTGTCAGGCCGTGGTTTGCTGCTCGGCGCGCAGGATATCCCGCATGAAGCGCTCCGCCGGCAATGGGTGGCCGAGCAGGTAGCCTTGCAGCGAGTCGCACCCGAGCTGGGTCAGGAAGTCTTGCTGCACATCGGTTTCCACGCCTTCGGCAACGATGCGCAAACCGAGTGCCTGGCCAAGGGCGACGATGGCCGACACAATGGCCGCGTCGTCGCTGTCGCGCTCCAGATCACGGACAAAACCACGGTCGATTTTCAGCTCGTTGGCCGGCAAGCGCTTGAGGTACATCAAGCTCGAATAGCCGGTGCCGAAGTCATCGATGGACAAGTCCACGCCCATGGCGGAGAGCTCTTTCAACACCGTCATGCTCGCGTCGGCGTCGCTCATGGCGGTGGTTTCGGTGATTTCCAGGGTCAGGCTGTTAGCCGGCAACTGATGCGTTCGCAGCGCAGTGGCGACACTCTGCACCAGGCCCACATGGCAGAACTGCAACGCCGACAGGTTCACCGCCATGCGCCAATCGGTGTAGCCAAGCAGGTACCACTCGCGCATCTGCCGGCAGGCTTCGTTGAGCACCCATTCGCCGATGGGAATGATCAACCCGGTCTTCTCGGCGAGGTCGATGAACTTGTCCGGCAGCAGCATGCCCTGGCTCGGGTGCATCCAGCGCAGCAACGCTTCGGCACCGACCGGCCGACCATTGCTCGCGTCGAACTTGGGTTGGTAGTACAGGCTGAACTCCTGCTGATCCAGCGCATTGCGCAGGTCTTGCAGCAGTTGCAGCTGTTTGCGCGCGTTGCTGTTCATCGAGGCGTCGAAGAAGCTGTAGCCGTTTTTGCCAGCCCCCTTGGCGTGGTACATCGCCGCGTCGGCGTTCATCAGCAGTTCCTGGGCGGTCTGGCCGTTGCCCGGATACAGCGCGATGCCGACGCTGGCGGAAATCTGCAACTCATGCTCGCCGACCCGGAACGAACGCCCGATCAGCCCGACCTGGCGCGCGGCCAGCCCCATCGCATCATTGGGCTCGATCAAGCGCACCAGCAGGACAAATTCATCGCCGCCGATGCGCGCCAGGGTGTCCCGACTGCGCAAATCCTCGCGCAGGCGCATACCGACTTCGCGCAACAGCTGATCGCCCATATGGTGACCAAACGCGTCGTTGACCGGTTTAAAGCCATCGAGGTCAATGAACATCAGCGCGAAACACCCGCCCTGCTCCTTGACCTTGGACATGGCCTGCTCGATCCGGTCCGCCAGCAACGTGCGATTCGGCAGGCCCGTGAGGGTGTCGTGCAGCGCCAGTTGCGTCAGTTCGCGGTTGGCTTCGGTCAGCGAGCGTGCGAGGTCGGCGGTGCGCGCTTCGAGGCGCGCATCCAGCACCGACGTCAGCAAGGCGATGCTCAACACCGCCAGCGTGGTGATCAACACCAGATTATCCAGGCCTTTGCCGTTCAGGCCTGTCAGGGCGGCGCCGCAGAAACTGCCGTCGGGGAAACGCGCAGCCGCCATGCCGGTGTAATGCATACCGACAATGGCGACGCCCATGATCACCGCCGCGCCACCCCGGAACAGGCCCACGTACGGCGTGTGTTGGCGCAGGCGGAAGGCAATCCATAACGCCGCGCCGGATGCGCCGACGGCAATGAACAGGGAGGCACTGAACAGCGTCGGGTCGTAATCGATGCCCGGTTGCATGCGCATCGCGGCCATGCCGGTGTAGTGCATGGCACTGATGCCGGCACCCATCACCAGCGCGCCGAAGCCCAATTGCCACGCCGGCAACCGGGCCTGGCTGACCAGCCACAGGGCGAAACCGCAGGACAATACCGCGATCAGCAGCGACAGCAGGGTGATGTGGAGGTCGTAACCGAGGTCGATGGGCAAGTCGAACGCGAGCATGCCGATAAAGTGCATCGACCACACGCCAACCCCCATCGCAAACGCGCCGCCGGCCGTCCACAAATGCACCGCGCGGCCCCTGGCGGTGGCGATGCGTCCGGTCAGATCAAGCGCGGTGTATGACGCGAGAATGGCCACACACAGCGAGATAAAAACCAGGGTGGAGGAATAGCTACCGATGAGCATGGGACTTCTCGCGAGCGCCCGCCGCAGAGCGTTCGTAGTCGGGGGAAAATGCGAGCGATTGTACTGATTCCCGCAACGAACGCACTGACAAAATAATCAAATAGCCATCAACCCGATGAAACGCTTGTTTGCCGATGCAGCCACCCTCTCGGCCACTGCATCGGGCGTGACAATCATTGGTTTTCGCTGACCTGGACCTGTCCATTCCAGCCACCGCCCAGCGCGGCAATCAGTTGCACACTGGCAATCAATCGGCTCTGCAACAAACTCAGGACGCTGCGCTCATTGCTCAACGCGGTGGCCTGCACCACCACCACATCGATGTAGGCGATCAGGCCGGCCTTGTACTGATTCTGTGTCAGGCGCAACGACTCACGCGCCGCGTCCAGGGCTTCCTGACGCACGCCCGCTTCGTCCTCCAGCACCTTCAGCTGCACCATGTAGTTTTCCACTTCGCGCAAGCCATCGAGCACGGTCTGGCGGTACTTGGCCACGGTTTCGTCGTACGCCGCTTCGCTGCGGTCCACTTCCGCCGAGCGCTGGCCACCGTCGAACAAGGTCATGGCCAGTTGCGGGCCGACCGACCAGAAGCGGTTCGGCACGCTGATCCAGTTGGCGTAGGTGCTGCTGCTGTAACCGCCGTTCAGGCTCAAGGTGAAGTCCGGGTAATAGGCCGCTTTGGCGACGCCGATATTGGCGTTGGCCGCCATCACCGAACGCTCGGCCGAGGCGATGTCCGGGCGCCGCTCGAGCAATTGCGAAGGCACGCCCAACGGCACCGCCGGCAATGCCGGAATGTTTTGGCTTTCGGCGAGGCTGAACTGCGCCGGCGGCAAGCCGATCAGCACCGCAATCGCATTTTCAAACTGCGCGCGCTGCCAGATCAGATCGACCATGTCCGCCTGGGTGCTTTTGAGCTGGGTCTGCGCCTGAGCCACCGCGTCCTTGCCCGACACGCCGGCGCGGTACTGGTTTTCGGTCATTTTCAGCGAACGCTGATAGGCCTCGACCGTCGCTTCCAGCAAGCGTTTCTGCTCGTCGATCACGCGCAATTGCAGGTAGTTCTGCACCAGCTCGGATTGCTGGCTCAGGCGCATCGCCGCCAGGTCGGCAAAACTCGCTTCGGCATTGGCGCTATCGGCTTCCAGCCCCCGACGCAGCTTGCCCCAGACGTCCGCTTCCCAACTCACGCCCGCCTGCGCGGTGTACGTGTCACGAATCCCGCTGGAGGAACTGGTCAGGCTCGAACTGCTGCTGCCGGTGCCCTGGCTGGAGCGGTTTTTGCCGACGGTCAGGTCCACCGTCGGGAAGAATGCACCGCGTGCGCTGCGCACCAAGGCCTGGGCCTGACGGTACTGCGCTTCCGACTGGGCGACGGTCTGGTTGGCGCTATTGAGTTTCTCGATCAGGCCATTGAGTTGCTGATCGCCATACAGCTCCCACCACGCGCCGCGTGCCAGCGAATCGCTCGGGCTGGCCTGGCGCCAACCTGCCGCTTCCTTGTATTGCGCCGGCGCGGCGGCGGGCGGACGCTGATAGTCCGGGCCGACGGCGCACGCGCTGAGCATCGCCACGCACAACGCCAGACTCAACAAACGCGAGCCCCGGGCCGCGGCCAACGGTGTGGCCAGATTGATAAGCGAACGGTCAGTCATAGCGGAGTTTCCAGAGCAGCATCGGTACGCACTCCACGCCATTTGTTGAAGCGATGGCGCAGTTTGTCGAGATAGAGATAAACCACCGGGGTGGTGTAAAGGGTCAGCACCTGGCTGAAAATCAGCCCGCCGATGATGGTCAGGCCCAGCGGCTGGCGCATTTCCGCGCCTTCGGCCCGGCTCAGCAGCAGCGGCAACGCGCCGAGGATCGCCGCCAGCGTCGTCATGAGAATCGGCCGCAGACGTTGCAGGCAGGCGCTGCGGATCGACTCCAGCGGCGCCATGCCGTGATGGCGTTCGAGTTGCAGCGCCAGGTCGATCATCAGAATCGCGTTTTTCTTCACCACCCCGATCAGCAGGAACAAGCCAAGCAACGAGATCAGGCTGAATTCACCGCCCAGCGCGTAAATCGACAGCAACGCGCCCACCCCGGCTGACGGCAACGTCGAGAGAATGGTCAGCGGATGCACGTAACTTTCATACAGCACGCCCAGCACCAGATACACCGCCACCAGCGCGCCCAGAATCATCCACGGCTGGCTCTTTTGCGTCGCGGCAAAGGCGTCGGCGGTGCCGGCCATTTTCACGATCACGTCTTCGGGCATACCCAGTCTGGCAATCGCCCGCTCGATGGCGGCCGTGCCCTGCTCCACGGTGACGCCTTCGGCCATGTCGAACGAAATGCTTTCGGAGGCGAACTGGCCTTCGTGACTGACGCGGTCGTCTTCCAGGCTGTTTTCGTAATGGGCGATGGCCGACAGGGGAATCCGCGCGCCGTCAGCGGTAATGACCTGCACTTGCTTGAGCGTGATCGGGTCCTGGGCGTATTTCGGGTTGACCTCCATCACCACCTGATACTGGTTGAGGCTGTCGTAGATCGTCGAAATCTGCCGCTGGCTGTAGGCGTTGTTCAACACGGCGGTGACCATGTCCATGTCGACGCCCAGGCGCTTGGCCTGGTCGCGGTCGACAATCAACGTCACCTGCTGCGCGCCGCGCCCTTCGCGGGCGTCGATGGCAGTCAGTTCCGGCAAGGCCTTGAGCGCCGCCACCACTTTTGGGTACCACACGCGCAATTCGCCAAGGTCGGCGCTTTGCAGGATGTAGGAATATTGCGAGGTGGTCTGCTCACGGCCGCCACCGAATTGCAGGTCCTGATCGGCCATCAACATCAGTTGCGCACCGGCGACCTTGGGCATTTCCTTGCGCAGGCGTTCGATGACCTTTTGCGCGGAAATATTGCGTTCCTTGATCGGTTTCAGCCGCACCAGCATGAAGGCATTGTTGGTGCCGTTGGTGCCGCCAATGAAGCCGGCAACGCTTTCCACCGCTTCGTCCTTGAGGACCGCGCGGCGGAAGGTTTCCATTTTCGGCTGCATCACGCTGAATGACAGACCGTCGTCCCCGCGCACGAAACCGATCAGTTGGCCGGTGTCCTGCTGCGGCATGAATGTTTTAGGAACAACCACATACAGCGCAACGTTGACGCCAATTGTCAGGAACAGACTGAACAACGTCAGTCGACGGTGACGCAGCACCCAGTCGAGGCTGGTGGCGTATTTGCCGACCATCCAGTCGTTGGCGCGTCGGCTCCAGCGCTGCAAACGGTTCTCCTGCCCCGGCGTGTGCGGCTTCAGCCAACGCGCGCAGAGCATCGGCGTCAGGGTCAGCGACACCACCAGCGAGACCACGATGGACGCTGCCAGCGTGATCGAAAACTCGCGGAACAGGCTTTCGATGATGCCGCCCATGAACAGGATCGACAGGAACACCGCCACCAGCGACACGTTCATCGACAGCAAGGTAAAGCCGACTTCCTGGGCGCCGAGGTACGCCGCTTTCATCGGCGGCACGCCTTCGTCGATGTGCCGGGAAATGTTCTCCAGCACCACGATGGCATCGTCGACCACCAGCCCTGTGGCCAGGATCAGCGCCATCAGCGACAGATTGTTCAGGGAAAAACCATAGAGGTACATCACGGCAAAGGTGCCGACCAGCGACACCGGCACCGCCAGCGTCGGAATCAGCGAGGCGCGGAAGTTACCGAGAAACAGGAACACCACCAGAATCACCAGCGCCACGGCGATCAGCAAGGTCATTTCCGCTTCGTGCAGCGTGGCCTTGATCACTGGTGAGCGGTCCATCGCCAGGTTCAGTTTGACGCTGGCCGGCAGCACGGCTTGCAGCGCCGGCAACTGCGCCTTGATCTCGTTGACCGTCTCGATGATGTTGGCGCCGGCCTGGCGGTTGATCACCAGCAAGACCGCCGCGTCGTCGTTGAAGAAACCGCTGTTGTAGCGGTCTTCGACGCCATCGCTGACCTTGGCCACGTCTTTCAGGCGCAGTGCCGCACCACCGTTGTAGTGGATGATCAGCGACTCGTAATCCTTGGCCTTTTCCAGCTGATCGTTGGCCTGCACCTGCCACAAACGCTGTCCGTCCTCGACTGAGCCTTTTGGCCGGCGCACGTTGGCGTTGGCGATGGTGTTGCGCACATCGTCCAGCGCCACGCCGTACTGGTTCAGCGCCTGGGGTTCGAGTTCGATGCGCACCGCCGGCAATGAACTGCCGCCAATCTGCACTTCGCCGACGCCTTGCACCTGGGACAGGCTCTGGGACAGGATCGTCGATGCCAGATCGTAGAGCTGGCCTTTCTCCAATACGTCGGACGTCAGCGACAGCACCATGATCGGCGCCTGCGACGGGTTGACCTTCTTATAGGTCGGCATGCTGCGCATCCCGCTCGGCAGCAGGTTGCGCGAGGCGTTGATCGCCGCTTGCACTTCCCGCGCCGCACCGTTGATGTCGCGGTCGAGGTCGAACTGCAAAATTACCCGGGTCGAACCCTGACTGGAGCGGCTGCTCATGGTGTTGACGCCGGCGATGGCGCCGAACGAGCGCTCCAGCGGCGTGGCCACGGTCGAGGCCATGACTTCAGGGCTCGCCCCCGGCAGGCTGGCCTGGACCACGATCACCGGGAAATCCATCTGCGGCAGCGGCGACACCGGCAACAGACCGAAGCACACGCCGCCCAGCAGCATGATTGCCAGGCTGAGCAACATGGTCGCGACCGGGCGCTTGATGAAAGGTCCGGAGAGGTTCATCGACGACCGCTCCGCACATCAAAACCTGTGAGAGCCACCTGTGGTGAGGGGACTTGTGGTGAGGGGGCCTGTGCTGAAGGGACTTGTGGCGAGGGGGCTTGCCCCCGTTGGGTTGCGAAGCAGCCCCCAAATCTCGGATATACCCACAATTTTGTGAGTGCTACGCACTCAAACGGGGGCAAGCCCCCTCGCCACGGGGAGCTCACATTTCCGTCGATGCGAGGCGTCATACCGCCACCTCTTGAGCGTCTTTCTTGCCGAAGCGGCGCCCCATCCGATCGAAATACAGGTAGATCACCGGCGTGGTGAACAGCGTCAGCACCTGGCTCACCAGCAGCCCGCCGACCATCACCAGACCCAATGGCTGACGCAATTCGGCGCCGGAACCGGTGGCGAGCATCAACGGTACCGCGCCGAACAACGCCGCCAGCGTGGTCATCAGAATCGGCCGGAAACGCAGCAGCGCCGCCTGATAGATCGCGGTTTCCGGGTCCATGCCCTGGTTGCGTTCAGCGTCGAGGGCAAAGTCGATCATCATGATCGCGTTTTTCTTGACGATACCGATCAACAAGATGATGCCGATGATCGCGATCATCCCCAGGTCGTTGCCGCTCAACAGCAGCGCCAGCAAGGCACCGACGGCCGCCGACGGCAAGGTCGAGAGAATGGTGATCGGGTGGATGTAACTCTCGTAGAGCACGCCAAGCACGATGTACATGGTCACCACCGCCGCCAGAATCAGCAGCAGCGTGCTCGACAGCGATGCCTGGAACGCTTCGGCCGCGCCCTGGAACTGGGTCTGCACTCCAATCGGCATGCCGATGTCCTTCTGCACCTGATCGATGATGTCCACCGCGTGCCCCAGCGCCACGCCGGGCGCCAGGTTGAACGACATCATCACCGCCGGGAACTGGCCGATGTGGGTGATCGCCAATTGCGCCTGACGCTCCTCAATGTGCGCCAGGCTCGACAGCCGCACCTGGCCGCCGTCGGTGGTCTTGACGTGAATCTGGTTCAGCGCATCCGGGCCGATCTTCTCACCGGACTGCGCTTGCAGGACCACCCGGTATTGGCTGGCCTGGGTGTAGATGGTCGAAATCTGCCGCTGGCCGAAAGCGTCATACAACGCATCGGTGATGTTGGAAACCGACACCCCGACCCGTGACGCCGCATCGCGGTCGATCACCAGGTAAACCTGCAACCCTTTGTCCTGCAAGTCACTGGCGACGTCCGTCAGTTCCGGCCGTTGTGCCAGCGCTTCCACCAGGCGCCCGCTCCACAGGCTGAGCAGCTCGGAATCCGGCGAGGACATGCTGAACTGGTATTGCGTGCGGCTGACACGGTCTTCGATGGTCAAGTCCTGCACCGGCTGCATGAACAGGCGGATACCGACCAGTTTGTTCAATTGCGGTTGCAGCCGCGCAATCACCTCGGTCGCACTCAAATCGCGCTGGCTGTGGGATTTGAGGTTGATCAACAGACGCCCGCTGTTCAACGTCGAGTTGTCGCCGTCGACGCCAATGTAGGACGACAGACTCTCCACCGCCGGGTCTGCCAGGATCACCTTGGCCAGCTCCTGCTGCCGCTCGCTCATCGCGGCGAAGGAAATCGACTGCGGCGCTTCGGAAATACCCTGGATCACTCCGGTGTCCTGCACCGGGAAAAAGCCCTTGGGCACGATCACGTAGAGGAAAACGGTCAGCGCCAGGGTGCCGACCGCGACCAGCAGGGTCAGCGGCTGATGTTTGAGCACCCACTGCAATTTGCGCCCGTAGGCGGCGATCATCCAGTCGATGGTCGCGCCACTGGCCCGGTAAAAACGGCCCTGCTCTTCTTCCTTTGGCTCACGCTTGAGCAATCGCGCGCACATCATCGGCGTCAGGGTCAGCGAGACCACCAGCGAAATCAGGATCGCCACCGCCAAGGTGATCGCAAACTCGCGAAACAGGCGCCCGACCACGTCGGCCATGAACAACAGCGGAATCAGCACCGCGATCAGCGACAGGGTCAGGGAAATCAGGGTGAAACCGATCTGCTTGGCCCCCTTGAGTGCCGCATTCAGCGGCGTTTCGCCCTCCTCGATATACCGGGAAATGTTCTCCAGCATCACGATCGCATCGTCCACCACAAAACCGGTGGCGATGGTCAGGGCCATCAAGGTCAGGTTGTTGACCGAAAAGCCCGCCAGGTACATCACGCCGAACGTGCCGATCAGCGACAGCGGCACCGCCACCGAAGGAATGATCGTCGCGCTGGCCCGGCGCAGGAACAGGAACGTCACCATCACCACCAGCGCGATGGCGATCAACAGTTCGTGTTGCACGTCGGTGACGGAGGCGCGGATGGTCTGGGTGCGGTCGGTCAGGACGGTGACGTCGAGGCCGGCCGGCAGGTTATCGGTGATGCTCGGCAGCAACGCCTTGATCCGGTCGACCACTTCGATGACATTCGCGCCGGGCTGGCGCTGAATATTCAGCAGCACGGCCTGGTTTTCATTGGCCCACGCCGCCAGCCGTTCGTTCTCGGCGCCATCGACGATTTCCGCCACGTCCTTGAGCCGCAACGGTGCGCCGTTGGCGTAGGCGAGGATCAGGTTGGCGTAGTCCTTGGGCGACGTCAGTTGATCGTTGGCGTCGAGCATCGAGACCCGGGTCGGGCCGTCGAAGTTGCCTTTGGGCTGGTTGACGTTGGAAGCGCCGATCAAGGTGCGCACGTCCGACAGGTTCAAACCATTGGCCGCCAAGGCCTCCGGGTTGACCTTGATCCGCACGGCCTGACGCTGACCGCCGGCAATGCTGACCATGCCGACGCCGCTGATCTGGGCAATCTTTTGCGCCATGCGCGTATCGACCAGGTCATTGAGCTTGGGCAGCAGCATGGTTTTGGAGGTGATGGCCAGGGTCAGCACCGGGGTGTCCGCCGGGTTGACCTTGTTGTACACCGGCGGTGCCGGCAAATCCTTGGGCAGCAAATTGGTCGCGGCGTTGATCGCGGCCTGCACCTGCTGCTCGGCCACGTCCATGTTGATGTCGAGGCTGAAACGCAGGGTCAGCACCGAGGCGCCGCCGGAGCTGGTCGAGGCCATTTGGGTCAGGCCGGGCATCTGCCCGAACTGGCGCTCAAGCGGTGCGGTCACGGCGCTGGTCATCACGTCCGGGCTGGCGCCGGGATAGAGCGTCATGACGCGGATGGTCGGGTAATCGACCTGAGGCAAGGCCGACACCGGCAGCAGTCGATACGCGATCAGGCCGGCCAACACGATGGCCAGCATGCTCAGGGTCGTGGCGACCGGGCGAAGGATGAACAGCCGCGAGATGTTCATGCGCCGCCCTTTTTCGCCTTGTCGGTGGTCGCCGGCTCAGTGGTGCTGGCCGCCGATTTGCCTTGCAGGTGCCCGGTCGGCGTGGTCGGCACGTCCTGAGCGTCGTTGACCACTTCCACTTCGCTGCCTTCCTTGAGGCGGTCGGTGCCTTCCAGCACCACGCGATCACCGGGGGCCAGGCCTTCGGTAATCACCGTGTTGTCGCCATCGCTGGCGCCGACTTTCAGCTGTTTGATCGTGACTTTCTTGTCACCGTCCAGCGCATAGACGAACGTGCCGTTGGTGCCGAACTGAATCGCCGCCGAGGGCGCGAGCACCACGTCTTTGAGGGTGTCGGCCAACAGGTGCACGTTGACGAACTGATTGGGGAACAGCGTTTGATCGCGATTGTCGTAGCGCGCCTTGAATTTCAGGGTGCCGGTGGTCACGTCGATCTGGTTGTCGAGGCTCTGCAATACCCCGGTGGCCTGCAATTTGCTGTCGCCGCGGTCCCAGGCTTCCGCCGGCAGCTTGGCGCCGCTGCGGTAGCGCGCCAATACGACGTCGAGGCTGTTTTCCGGCAAGGTGAAGGCGACGCTGATGGGTTGGGTCTGGGTAATGATCGCCAGCGCCGTGGTGTCGTTGGCCGCCACCAGGTTGCCGACGTCGAGTTGACGCAGGCCTACGCGGCCAGCAATCGGCGCGCGGATTTTAGTGAATTCAAGGTTGAGCTTGGCGTCGTTGACCGCTGCCTGGTTGGTCTTGACCGTGCCCAGATACTGGCCGACCAGCGCTTCGGCGGTGTCCAGCGTCTGCTTGGCGATACTGTCTTCCTTGAACAGCCCGCGATAACGCTCGACATCGACCTGAGCGTTTTTCAGTTGCGCCTGATTCTGCAGCAAGGTGCCTTCAGCCTGGAGCAAGGCGTTCTGGTACGGACGCGGATCGATTTCCGCCAGCAGGTCGCCGGCCTTGACCATCTGCCCTTCTTCGAAGGAGATCTTCACCAACTCGCCGCCGACACGGCTGCGCACATTGATGGTGTTCAGCGCCGTCACCGTCCCCAGCGCCTTGTAATACAGCGGGAAGTCACCCTTGACCGCTGGCGCCACGCGCACCGGAATCGGCCCGGTAGCGCCGCCAAAACCGGGACGCATGCCACCGGCCTTGCCCGTATGCCCGGCGACGGCTTTCGGTTTTTCGCCTGCTTTGTGCTCAGTGCCGGCGGGCCAGAATTTCCAGCACAGGCCGGCGATGACCAACAGGACAAGCAGGCCGAACAGCCAGCGACGGGGACTACGGGAGGAGGCTTGCATTGAATGATCAACCATTGGGCGCGTGGGCTTCTTTTACGGGAGGCTGAACGATAAGCACTGGCGGGCATTAAGCAAAGCGGCTTTACCGGCAATTTACCTTCGGCTTACGTAACAGGATGTTAGGCCAAGACACTGAATCACAAATGAAAACGGCCCAGCGAGTGCCAGGCCGTCAACAATTGTAAACGTCAGCTTATTTCAGAACAGCGAGTGCCGCGTCGTAGTTCGGCTCTTCAGCGATCTCTTTGACCAGTTCGCTGTGCAGCACGTTGTCGTTCTCGTCCAGCACCACCACGGCACGGGCGGTCAGGCCTTTGAGCGGGCCGTCGGCAATGGCGACGCCGTAGTTCTCGATGAACTCGGCACCGCGCAGGGTCGACAGATTCTGCACGTTTTCCAGGCCTTCGGCGCCGCAGAAGCGGGCTTGGGCGAACGGCAGGTCAGCAGAGATGCACAGCACAACGGTGTTGGCGACATCGTTGGCCTGAGCGTTGAACTTGCGCACCGACGTGGCGCAGGTCGGGGTGTCGACGCTTGGGAAAATATTCAGCACTTTGCGCTTGCCGGCGAAGCTCGCCAGGGTCACGTCGGACAGATTGCCGGCAACCAGGGAAAAGGCTGGCGCCTTGGAACCGGCTTGTGGCAGTTGGCCGTTGACTTGAACCGGGTTGCCTTTAAGAGTGACTTGAGCCATGGAAGGAGTCCTTCTGTACGTTGTTGTGGAAAATTCTGAAGAGGCCGAAGTTAACCATGAAACGGGCCGTCGACCTATCCCGGATAGAAAACTTGTATACAGCAAAATTCCCGGCATCCCTGTCGATTGGAGGTGAGGCCATTCGACTAAACGGTGAATCACTCACAGCGGAGATACCACCATGCGCTTCATGATCATTGTCAAAGCCAGCCCGGATTCCGAGGCCGGGGTGATGCCCAGCGAAGAACTGCTGACGGCCATGGGCAACTACAACGAGGAACTGGTCAAGGCCGGCATCATGCTCGACTGCGACGGCTTGCACCCCAGCAGCAAAGGCGCCCGCGTGCGTTTTTCGGGTGACAAGCGTTCGGTCATCGACGGTCCGTTCGCCGAAACCAAGGAGCTGATCGCCGGCTATTGGATCTGGAAAGTGAAGTCGAAGGCGGAAGCGATCGAGTGGGTCAAGCGTTGCCCCAACCCGATGCCGGGCACCGAATCGGAAATCGAGATTCGCCAGATATTCGAGGCCGAAGATTTTGGCCCCGAGTTCACTCCCGAACTTCGGGAGCAGGAAGAACGGCTGCGCGCGCAAGCGAAGAAGGGCTGAAAATTAATCGGGATCGAATTCCCCCTTTAAAACCCGCCCTCGCCCCTTCGGAGCCGGCGGGTTTTCTCGCTTAAGCGTCCAACCTGCTGATTACTACTAACTTTTTAGTACACGAAAATAACGAGAAACTGGACACAAAACGAAAGAATTAATCCCTTCGACTGGCTAACTCGTGGTTCAGTGCTAGCTTCAAGTGACGTGTCCTACGTCTTGATAGGAAAAGGATTACGCAGTAAAGGCCGATAAGTGCCGAGTTTTCCGGTGAGCCACGAAGGAACGGGGGAGTCATGTCAAAGAAGGTAAGTGCGCACGCCTTGTTATTGGCGGCATCAATGGCGTCTGCGGTTTGTGCCCACGCCGATAACGCCGAAGAAGCCAACAAAAGCAACAACCCGCTGAACCTGGCGCCCGGCGCCAACCTGCAGGATTACTACACCCCAAGACTCTACGACAGCAACGTCCACACCAACGACGCGTTGCTGCGCGGCACGCTGCCGGTCGCATCCAACGACTTCATTGGCGTCCCGCAATTGCTGCGTGCCACCCTGCCGATCAGCACCCGTCCCGATCCGCATGGCGGCTACAGCACCGGCATCGGCGACCTGAACCTGTTCGATATTTTCCTGCTCAAGACTGACGGCGTGCAGCTGGGTATCGGCCCGCAAATCACCGCGCCGACCGCCGCGCAAGATGAGCTGGGCACCGGCAAATGGCAAGCTGGCCTCGCCGCCATTGCGATTGAGTCGTCACCGCGCGGTTTGCTCGGCGCGCTGGTGCAATACCAAAGTTCCTTCGCGGGCGACCATGATCGCGCCCACGTCGAAACCGCGACGATGCAGCCGTTCATCATCCATAACCTGGAAAAGGGCTGGTATTTGCGTTCGACCGGCACCTGGACCTTCGACCTGAAGAACGACACCCATTACATCCCCATCGGTCTGGGGGTGGGCAAGGCCTTCAAATCCGGCACTAACATCATTAACGCCTTCGTTGAACCGCAGTGGACCGTGGAGCGCAAGGGCGATGGCCTGCCGCAATTCACCGTGTTCACCGGGATCAACGTCACCTTCGGCAAATAAGGATTTTTTATGCACGGTGCCATTCGCATTGCCGGTTTCAGCCTGATGGCCACGTTCGTCAGCTGCGGCGTCGGCGCCCAAGCGCTGAAAAACGCCACGGCGGCTGACTTCACCGCCACCCCCGAAGAAGCCCGCGGCATTGCCAAGGAAGCCTACCTGTACGGCTTCCCGGTGGTGGAAATGTACAAAACCCTCTACACCCAGGCCGTGGACAAACAGAGCCCGAACTTCAAGGCACCGTTCAACCAGATCGGCAACACCGCCAAGGCCTTTACCGCCAAGGACACCGCGTTCGTCACGCCGAACGCCGACACGCCCTATTCGTTTGTCTGGATGGACCTGCGCGCCGAACCGCTGGTACTGACCCTGCCGCCCATCGAAGAACACCGCTACTACTCGGTGCAGTTGATCGATGCCTATACGCAGAACTTTGCCTACCTGGGCACTCGCAGCACCGGCAACAACGGCGGCCACTTCATGATCGCCGGGCCGAACTGGCAAGGTCAGCAACCGGTCGAGATGGACCGCTTGTTGCGCAGCGAAACCAACATCGCCTACGCGCTCTATCGCACACAGCTGTTCGATGAAAAGGACCTGAGCAAGGTCAAGGACATCCAGAAAGGCTACAAGGTCGAAACCCTCAGCCACTACGTCAAGCAGAAGGCCCCGCCCGCCGCGCCGAAGATCGCCTGGCCGAAACCGACGCCCACCATGAGCGACACGCCAGACCTGTTTCGCTACCTGAACTTCATTCTGTCGTTTGCCCCGGCGCAGGATGCTGAAAAAGACCTGCTGGCGCGCTTCAAGACCATCGGTATCGAAGCGGGCAAGCCGTTCAACGTAACCGAACTGACGCCCGAACAACGCCAGGCGCTGGAAGATGGCATCAGCGATGCCAAGGCCGAGTTCGCCCAGTTCAAGAAGGACAAGGTCGATACCCACCAAATCACCAGCGGCGACTTCTTCGGCACTCGCGATCATCTGAACGGCAATTACCTGTATCGCTACGCCGGCGCCAACATGGGGATCTTCGGCAACTCCGCCGAGGAAGCGAATTACATCGGTTACTTCGTCGACAAGGACGGTAACCCGGTCGATGCCTCGAAAAACGATTACACCCTGCATTTCGACAAGGGCGCCCTGCCCCCGGCCGACGCGTTCTGGTCGCTGACGATGTACGACGGCAAGAACAAATTGCTGGTGGCCAACCCGCTGAATCGTTACCTGATCAATTCGCGGATGCTGCCCGACCTGAAGCGCGACGCCGACGGGGGCCTGACCCTTTACGTGCAGAACAAGGCCCCGGCCAAAGACCTGCAAAACAACTGGCTGCCAGCGCCGAAAGGTCCGTTCTATGGAGTCTTGCGCCTGTACCTGCCGAAACCTGAAGTCACCAACGGCCAATGGCAAATTCCGCCGCTGACGCCGGTCAATCAACAAAAACAGTAAGTGGAGTCAGTTATGGTCAGGCCTTTTGTAGTACGTCCTTTACTGGCCCTGTGCGTCGTCGGCGCAAGCCCGATGGTCCTTGCGACCGAGGGCGGTGTCGGGCGGCCGATCACCGGACAACAGGTATTTTCCAACGCGGGGATCGTGCCGCCGGAACCGGGCTGGGTCACGTCCTTCACCAGCATCTGGTATGACGGCAGCCTCAAGGGCAGCAAAGGCGTGCCGATTGTCGGCGAGATCGGCGCGGACCTGGACATGAAAGTCTCGTACACCATGGCCAACTTCACGCATATCTGGGACACCGGCAAGGGTCGCTGGAACTACGCCTCGGCCATCGGCGTACCGGTGCAATACACCGACATCAATATCAGCATCACCGGCCCGCGCGGTCGAACCCTCGGTACGGAAGACACCGGCACCCAGTTCGCCGACATGCTGGTGACACCGATTGCCGCCGGTTATCACATCGACGAGGTCAATCACGTCTCGTTTTCCCTGCCGATCTACGTGCCGACGGGCGCCTATAACGACGATCGTCTGGCCAACCCAGGCCAGAATACTTACACGTTCATGCCGACCGTCGCGTTCACCCACCTGGACGGCAAGGGCGGCGAGTTCACCCTGTCGAGCGGGCTGGAGTTCTACACCGAGAACACCGCCACCGATTATCGCAACGGCAACATCTTTACCCTCGACGCCATGTGGACTCACGGCTTCGGCAACGGCTGGAGCGCCGGTCTGGTGGGCGGCTACGTCCAGCAGATCACCGACGACAAAGGCGATACCGCTGACGCACTCAACGGTTTTCGCGGTCGCTCGGTCGGCGCCGGCCCGATAGTCGGCTGGGCCGGCAAATTCAACGATGCGCAGGCCAGTGTCAGCGCACGCTGGGTGCCGGAGTTCGACACCAAGAATCGCCCCGAGGGTAATGGTTTTGCCGTCAACCTGACGTTGGCATTTTTCTGAGGAGTGCCCAGGGATGGCAATCGGTTCCAGACTGACTTTATGCAGCGTGCTGTTCAGCGGCTTCGCCTGCGCCAGCGGCGACTTGCCCGCCCTCGGCACACCTGCGCAACCGGCGGCCAAGGGTGATCCCGAAACCTGCCATCGCCTGCAACAGGATTTCGACATCGACCTGAAAAAGGTCGTGGCCGCCGGTTGCGACCCGTCCACGGAACAGATCGCCAAGTTGATGGACAACCCGGTGGGCAACCTCGTGCTGTTGTTCAACCAGTACGACTACACCGCGCTCAAAGGCCCGAACAGCAACGGCACGCGGATGCTCGGCAAGTACAGCTTCATGCCGACCTTCCCGATTTCCCTCGGCGAAGACTGGAACCTGATCAACCGCTTGCCCATCAGTTACGTCAGCGCGCCAGTCAATCACCGCGCCGGCAACCTGATCGGCATGGGGCCGAGCGACATCCTCAGCGACCGTAGCGACTTTGCCTCGGTGGTGCAGGACCCGTTCGACCGCACCAGCGGTTTTGGCGACCTGGCGTACGTCGGCGTGTTCTCCCCCAAGGAACCAATCCGTTTTGCCGGCGGCGGCAAGATGGTCTGGGGGTTCGGCCCGACCGCAATGTTCCCGACCGCTTCGGAAGACGTATTGGGCACCGGCAAATATTCCCTCGGCCCGGCGTTTGTCGCGGCGTATCTGGGCGAAGACTGGACCTTGGGCCTGTTCCCGCAACACTGGTGGTCCGTCGGCGGTGACAGCACGCGCAAAGACGTGAGCCTGACCAATATTCAGTACTTCATTCAGCGCAACATCCCCGGCCCCGAGCAATGGCGCGTCGGCATGACTCCCAACGTCACCGTCAACTGGAAGGCCGAAGGCGGCAATAAAGTCACATTCCCCATCGGCATTGGCGCCGGACGGATTTTCAACTTCGGCAAGCTGCCGGTGCGCATTTCCGGGGAGATCCAGTACTCGGCGATTCACCCCGACGACCTGATCAGCAGCCGCTGGAATTTCCGTCTTTCGTTCATTCCCGTCATTCCGACATTCATGTTCTGAGCCATGCCTTTGTGAAAGGGACCGCATAAATGACCGCACTCAACGACCTCAATGCCCTGCAAGCCAGCATCGCCGAATCGGTGCTCGGCCAGGACCAGGTGATCCGGCAAATCATGCTCGGCCTGTTGGCCAACGGCCATTTGCTGCTGGAAAGCTTGCCGGGGCTCGCCAAGACCCGCACGGTCAAGGCGCTGGCCAAGCACCTGGACGCGAAGATGAGCCGCATTCAGTTCACCCCCGACCTGCTGCCGTCGGACATCACCGGCGCCGAGGTCTTGCACCAGATCGATGGCAAGAATGAAATCCAGTTCCAGCCCGGCCCGCTGTTCGGCAACCTGATTCTGGCGGATGAAATCAACCGTGCACCGGCCAAGGTGCAGGCGGCGCTGCTGGAAGCGATGGAAGAACGGCAAATCACCGTGGCCGGCAACAGCCATGTGCTGCCGGAGCTGTTTATCGTGGTCGCGACGCAAAACCCGATTGAACAGGAAGGCACCTATCCGTTGCCCGAAGCGCAGATGGACCGTTTTCTGATGAAAGTGCTGCTCGATTATCCGAGTGCGGAAAACGAAAGCCAGGTGCTGCGCTTGTTGCGCGAAGAAGAGTTTGCGCTGGGCGCCAAAACCGCTCCGGTCAAAGGCTTTGCGCTGTCGCAGGAGGTCATCTTCGCCGCGCGCCGCGAAGTCAGCGGGATTCACGTATCGCCCGCCATCGACAGTTACCTGATCGACCTGATCAACGCCACCCGCCACCCCGCCGACTACGACGCCGACCTGGGTCGCTGGATTGCTATCGGCGCCAGCCCGCGCGGTGGCATCGGCCTGGACCGTTGCGCCCGCGCAGATGCCTGGTTGCAGGGGCAGGATTTCGTCTCGCCGGACAACGTGCGCGCCGTGGTACACCCGGTGCTGCGGCATCGTTTGCAGCTCAGTTATGACGCGGTGGCCGATGGCGTGACCGCGGATCAGGTGCTGGATCGGTTGCTGGACAAGGTGGCGATTCCGGCATGAACGCCGATGGCCTGGTTTATGTCTCTCTCGCGCAATTGATGGCGCTGGAGTTCAAGGCCCGCGACCTGAGCTTTCTGGCGCGGCAGCCGCAAGGCAGCATTCTCGCCGGCAACCATGCGTCGCGCCTGCGGGGCCGTGGGCTGAATTTCGATGAATTGCGCCGCTACCAGCCGGGGGACGACTTGCGTCACCTCGACTGGCGCGCCTCGTTGCGCACCGGCAAACCGGTGGTGCGCACCTTCACCGAGGAGCGCGACCGCCCGGCGTTGATTCTGGTGGACCAGCGCATGTCGATGTTCTTCGGCTCGCAGCGCAGTTTCAAATCGGCCATCGCCGCCGAACTCGGGGCGCTGGCGGCGTGGATGACCTTCAACGCCGGAGATCGGGTCGGCGGCCTGGTGTTCAACGATCAGCGCATCGACAGCATCGCGCCGCTGCGCAGCCGCAAGCGGATCGAAGCGTTTTGCAGTCGGATTGCCGAGCTCAATCAGCAACTGAACGCCGCCAACCCGGACGCTGAAGGCGAAGACCAGCTCGACAAGGTGTTGCAGCATTGCCTGGCGGTGGCCGGGCACGATCATCTGATCTGCATCGTCAGCGACTTTGCCGGCGCCGGTGAGCGCACCTTGCAACTGATGCGGCAGCTCGCGGCGCACAACGATGTGATCGCGATGCAGGTGTACGACCCGCTGGCGCTGAACCTGCCGAAAAACGGGCGTTTGCTGATCACTCAGGGGCAACTGCAAGTGGAACTGGCGGTTGAGCAACACAGCGTGCACCAGCCGTTGGGCGACTTTCTCAGTGGTCGGCTCAAGGACGTCGCGACCCTGCTGCGCCGCAGTCAGGTGCCGCTGATGATGTTCAGCACCGCGACCGATGCCCAGGAGCAATTGCGCGCGGAACTGGGCAGGGGTCGGCGATGAACCCGAACATTCCGAGCATCGACCAACTGCAAGAAATCGCCCTGCCGGCGCCGGTCAGCTACGCGCCGCAGACGTGGGGTTGGTGGGTGCTGCTCGGCCTTTTGCTAGCGACGGTAGTGTTGATCAGCGCGCGACGGTACTGGCAATGGCGCCGGGATCGTTATCGACGCGAGGCGCTGGTGCGGCTGGCTGAATTGCAGAGTCGCAGCGATGACCTGCGGGCATTGCGTGAACTGCCGGAACTGCTGAAAGGCGTGGCGCTGTCCATGCCTTCCCCAACCTGGAAGACAAAACCTGCCGCAACCTCGCTGCCACAGGGGAATGCGGGGGCGCTTGGGGGGGAGGACTGGCAGGTGTTTTTGCAGCGGCACATTGCGCAGCCGTTGCCCGCCGATCTCAGCCAGCGCCTGGCGCAACTGGCGTACGCACCCGATGCCACATTGCAGGCGCTGCCGACTGCGCAACGCCAGCAACTGTTCGACACCTGCAAACTCTGGGTGGAGCGTCATCATGTGGCAGCTTGATTACCCGTGGTTGCTGGTCCTGTTGCCGCTGCCCTGGTTCGGTTACCGCTTCCTGCCCGATTACCGCGAGGCCCGCAGCGCCGTGCGCGTGCCGTTTTTCGGGGCCATGAGCCGCGCGGTCGGCCAGGCGCCGAGCCAGACCGGCACGCGCAACAATCGCTGGCAATTGCTGCTCAATCTGCTGGTCTGGACACTCATCCTGGTGGCCGCCGCACGCCCGGTGTTCGTCGAAAAACCGATCGAACGTCAGCAACCGGTGCGCGACCTGATGCTCGCCATCGATATTTCCCAGTCCATGGAAACCACCGATTTCACCGACGCCAATGGCCAGAAAATCAATCGCCTGGCGGCCGTCAAAGCAGTGGTGCACGGCTTTATCGACAAACGCAAAGAAGATCGCCTGGGCCTGATCGTGTTCGGCAGCGGCGCCTACCCGCAGGCGCCGTTGACCCTGGATCACGCCAGCCTGTCGCTGTTGCTCGACGACACCGGCATTGGCATGGCCGGCCCCAACACCGCCATTGGCGACGCGATCGGCCTGAGCCTGAAACTGCTGGAACAGGCCCACGAACAGGAAAAAGTGCTGATCCTGCTCACCGACGGCAATGACACCAGCAGCGCGATCACCCCGGATCACGCCGCACAAATGGCCGCCGCCAAAGGCGTGGTGATTCACACCATCGGCATCGGTGACCCGACAGCCGAAGGCGAGGCCAAGGTCAACCTGCAAGGCTTGCAGCAAATCGCCGAGGCCACGGGCGGCAAGTTCTTCCGCGCCGAAGACCGCAATGCGCTGGATCAGGTCTACAGCACCCTCGACAAACTGACCCCGCATCAAGTGAAAACCCTGAGCCATCAGCCGAAAAAGGATCTGTTCTGGTGGCCGCTCGGCGCGGCAATCGGGTTGCTGGCGCTGTATCACCTGGGCGCCCTGCTCCGTCCGCACCTGGCCCTCGCGCGTCAGCGGCAGGAGGTCTGAGATGGAGATCAATCTCAGCGACTTCCATTTTCTGCGCCCGTTGTGGTTGCTGCTGGTGCCGTTCGCCGCGCTGCTGCCGATGCTCTGGCGCCGCAGCCGCGACGTGCAACGGCGCTTGCGCAGCAACATTGCCGAGCACCTGCTGCCACATTTGCTGATCACCCCGCAGGATCAACAACGCCTGCGCCCGGTGCATCTGGTGTGTGCGCTGTTGATTCTGGGCGCCGTCGCGGCGGCCGGGCCGACCTGGGAACAGGACCGCCCGGACTTCCTGGAGAACCGCGCCCCGCTGATTATTGCCATCGACCTGTCACCGTCGATGGACGCCAGCGATGTACCGCCGAGCCGTCTGGAAGCGGCCAAACACAAGATTCACCAGTTGATCCAGCGTCGCGCCGGCGCGCGCAACGCGCTGATCGCCTACGCCGGCAGCGCGCATCTGGTGTTGCCGCCGACGGACGACCCGGCGCTGCTCGACACGTTTATTCAAGCGTTGAGCACCGACCTGATCGTCAAACAAGGCAAAAACGTCGGCGCGGTGATCGAGCAGGCCAAACACCTGCTAGCCGCCGAGAAAACCCCGGGCACGCTGCTGCTGATCACCGACGGCGCCGACACTTCGCAACTCGCCGGGCTGGACAAGCAACTGGACGACAGCGCGCTGCAAGTGTTGATTCTGGCGGTCGGCAGTGAGGACGGCGGGATCATTCGCGACGCCAACGGCCAGCCGCGCACCGACAGCAACGGGCGCCCGGCACTCGGCAGTTTCGACCAGGCGGCGCTCAAGCAACTGGCCTCGGCCGTAGACGCGCCGTTGGGCAGCCTGACCCTGAATAACGATGATCTGGACTGGGTCGAGCTGCACGCGCAGCAGCATTTCCAGAGTGCCAGCGATGAACAACGGGAACTGCACTGGAAAGACGCCGGTTACTGGCTGTGCTGGCCGTTGCTGCTGCTGGCGTTCTTCAGCGTGCGCAAGGGCTGGAGCCTGAACTGGATGGCCGGTTTATTGCTGGCGCTGGGCATCGGGTTGCAGCCGACCAGCGCCGAAGCCAATTCCCTGACCGATGCGTTTTTCACCCCCGACCAACAAGGGCGCTGGGCCTTTGAACATCAGCACTTTCCGCAGGCGGCGGCGCATTTTGTCGATCCGTACTGGAAAGGCATCGCCGCGTATAACGCTGCGGATTTTGACCTGGCGCTGGCCAGTTTTGCGCGGCTGGAAACGCCGCAGGCGTACTTCTATCTGGGCAATATCTACGTGCGCCGCTTCAAGTTCGATCAGGCCATTGCCGCCTACACCCAGGCGCTGAAGTTGCAGCCGCAGTTCCCGCAAGCTTCGGCCAATCTGGCGCTGGCCATTGCCTTGCAGAAAGACACCGACAGCGCCGAGCAGAATGCGCCCGAGGTCAAACCGGACGAAATCAAGATGGACAAGGCGCCGGGCAAGGGCCAGAGCAAACCGGTGCAGACCGAACAGGCGGCTTCGGATGAGGTGTGGTTGCAGAACCTGAGCACGTCGCCGGCGAAGTTTTTGCAGCAGAAATTCAATTTGCAGGATCAGGTGGGGGGCAAGCCATGAACCAGGTGGACTGTCTGGTAAACCGCGTCGCGGCCTTCGCGAGCAAGCCCGCTCCCACATTGGATCGGTGTGCGCCGCCACCCCCCTGTGGGAGCGGGCTTGCTCGCGAAGGCGTCCTCCCCGGCATCACAAAACTTTCAGGCTTATTGCTGTGCCTCATCAGCATCAATGCCCTGGCCGCCGAACCCGACCTCAGAGTCCAGACCCGCCTGCAACCCGCCAATTCAGTAATGGTCGGCGGCATGCTGGAACTGCAACTCGACGTCCTCACCGACAGCTGGTTCACCGACGCGCCCACCCTGCCCGACCTGAAGCTGCCCGGCGCGCTGGTGCTGCCGCCGGACGGTCACGCCGAACACATCAATCAGACGCTGGACGGCAAATCGTTCAACGGCATGCGCTACAGCTACCGGATCACCCCGAACCTGGCGCAGGGTTTTGACATTCCGCCGCTGACGGTGCACGCCACACCCGGCCAGGCCAACGCACCACTGAGCGCGCAGAGCCAACCGCTGCACTTCACCGCCGCGCAACCGCCAGGCTTCAAGCCCGGCGAACCGGTGCTGGTGGCGCAGGGGCTGCGCTTCACGCAAAAAATCATCCCTTCAGCGACGCCGTTGAAAGTCGGCGACAGCCTCACCCGGCAACTGACCTTGCAGGCCGACAACGCCATGGCGATGTCGCTGCCGGCACCGGCGCTGGGCGATGTCGATGGCTTGAGCCGTTACCCGAAGAGCCCGCAGATCAGCAATCTGGATGACGGCCGAGGCAACTTCAACGGCGGTCAGCGCATCGACACCGTGACCTATCGCATTGACAAAGAAGGTAGCCACAGCCTGCCTGCCATCGAGCTGACATGGTGGGACGCCGGCAGCCAGCAAACCCGCACCGCGCAGGTCCCGGCCGTGACGTTCGAGGCTGCCGCCAACAGCACCTACAAACCGGTGTTCTCGATCACCGAAGACCTGAAAAAACTCGGCCAGCAAAGTCGCGTGCACCTTGGCGGGCACTGGCTGGTGCTTTCGGCATTGCTGCTGGTGGTGGTGTTGCTCGGCTGGTTCGCCCGCCCTTTCGTGCAGCGTGCCTACGTTGCCGCGCAGACCCGGCGCCGTGCCCGGCACGCAGCCTGGCTGGAATCCGCCGACTACGCCTGGCGGCAGATTCCCGGGCAAATCGATGGCAAACCGGCGCAACTGAGCGCGCTGTACCTGTGGCTCAGACGCAGCCGCATGGGCCTGAAACTGAGCGATCTCGGCCCACGCTTGCAGACCCTGCTACGCGCCTGTTACGGCCGTACGCCGACCGAAGATCAGGCGCTGCGGCAACTCAAGCATTCCTTGGCTACGCTGCACAGTCAGGCCAAGCACCGCAACGCCATGCGCCCCTCTGCATTACGGCCTCTTAACCCTGTACACGAGAAGGACTTCCCATGACGAACCCGATATCGCTGCGCAACCGCTTCGGGCTGACCCTGTTTTTCGCGCTGGCCCTGCCGTTGCTCGCACACGCGGCAGAACCGCTGCCCTCGTGGAACGATGGTCCGTCGAAGAAAAACATCATCGAATTCGTCCAGGCCGTCACCGATCAAACCAGCAAGGACTTCGTCAAACCCGAGGACCGCATCGCCGTGTTCGACAACGACGGCACCTTGTGGAGCGAGCAACCGATGTACTTCGAGTTGCTATTCGCCCTCGAAGAAGTCAAACGCACCGCGCCACAACACCCGGAATGGAAAACCACCCAACCGTTCCAGGCCGTGCTTGAAAACGACCACAAGGCGCTGGCTGCCGCCGGCATGGACGGCATCCTGAAAATCTTCGGGGCTACCCACACCGGCATGACCACCGAAGCCTTCGATGATTACGCCAAGACCTGGCTGAGCCAGGCCAGGCACCCCAAGACCGGCAAGCCGTACACCGAGATGATCTTCCAGCCGATGCTGGAAATCCTCGACTACCTGCGCGAGCAGGACTTCAAGACCTACATCGTCTCCGGCGGTGACACCGCGTTCATGCGCGCCTTTGCCGAGAAGGTCTACGGCATTCCGCCGGAACAAGTGATCGGCACCACGTTTGTCACAGCGTTTCAATACAAGGATGGCAAAGCGTCGATCCTGCGGACCCCGAAACTGGCGCATAACGACGACGGCCCGGGCAAACCGGAAAGTATCGATGCGGTGATCGGCAAACGGCCGATCTTCGCCTTTGGCAACTCCGACGGCGATTTGCAGATGCTGCAATGGACCGCCGCCGGGCCGGGCAAACGCTTCATGGGGCTGGTGCATCACACCGACGCCAAACGCGAATGGGCCTACGACCGCAAGTCGGACATCGGCCGGCTGGACAAAGCGCTGGACGAAGCAAAATCACGTGGCTGGACCGTCGTGGACATGGCCGCCGAATGGCGCCGGATCTATCCGTTCGACGCCGCCGCACCCGAGCAAGTGCAGTAAAAAAAAGCGTGACGCAGGACCGCAATAAACGTTTGTCGCAATCAGCGACGTAGTGAGCAAAAGGAGCAAGTCAGATGACTCGCATACGCAAGTGGCTACCGAAACTCGCCCTGGTGGCAGCCTCGGTCATGGCGATCTCGGCAACGGCCGGAGCCGCCGAAAAACCCAACATTCTCGTGATCTTCGGCGACGACATCGGCCAGACCAACATCAGCGCCTACTCGATGGGCGTGGTCGGGTACAAGACTCCGAACATCGACCGGATTGCCAAGGAAGGCATGATGTTCACCGACTATTACGCGGAGAACAGCTGCACGGCAGGACGCTCGTCGTTCATCACCGGTCAGACCCCGCTACGTACCGGGTTATCGAAAGTCGGCATTCCGGGCGCCCCGGTCGGCCTGCAAAAACGTGACATCACTATCGCCCAGGCGCTCAAGTCCCAGGGTTACGCAACCGGTCAGTTCGGCAAGAACCACTTGGGTGACAAGGATGAATACCTGCCGACCAACCACGGTTTCGACGAGTTCTTCGGCAACCTGTACCACCTCAACGCCGAAGAAGAACCCGAGCGTCCGTACTGGCCAAAAGACGATGCCGAGTTCGTCAAGGCCAACACCCCGCGTGGCGTGATCCACAGCTTCGCCGATGGCAAGATCGAAGACACCGGCGCGCTGACCGCCAAGCGCATGGAAACCATCGATGACGAAACCACCGCAGCGGCACAGGCGTTTATCGAGAAACAGGTCAAGGCGGACAAACCATTCTTCGTCTGGATGAACACCACCCGCATGCACGTGTTCACTCACGTGCGCGACTCGATGAAAGGCCAGAGCGGCATGCCCGGCAACGAGTATGCCGATGGCATGCTTGAGCACGATGCCGACGTCGGCAAACTGCTGAAAACCATCGATGACCTGAAAGTCGCCGACAACACCATCGTGGTCTACACCACCGACAACGGCCCGAACCAGTTCTCCTGGCCGGACGCGGCGACCACGCCGTTCCGCAACGAGAAGAACTCCAACTGGGAAGGCGCCTACCGCGTACCGGCGATCATTCGCTGGCCGGGCAAGATCAAGGCCGGTGAAGTGTCCAACGAGATGTTCTCGGGCATGGACTGGTTCCCGACCCTGCTCGCCGCTGCGGGCGACGCCGACGTGAAAGACAAGCTGCTCAAAGGCTGGGCACCGACCGCTGGTGGCACCAACTTCAAAGTGCACCTGGATGGCTACAACCAACTGCCGTACCTGACTGGCCAACAGCCTAAAGGCGAGCGTAAAGAGTTCTACTACTTCAACGACGACGGCGTGCTGGTGTCGATGCGCTTCGACAACTGGAAAGTCGTGTTCTGCGAACAACGCGAGCCTGGCGGCTTTAAAGTCTGGAGCGAACCGTTCGTGTGCCTGCGCGTACCGAAAATCCTCAACCTGAGGATGGACCCGTACGAACGCGCCGACGTGGTTTCCGATCAGTATTACGATTGGCAAACCAAAAACGTCTACCTGGCTGCTCAAGCAGTACAAAAGGCAGCGGGCTTCCTGCAAACCTTCGTCGAGTATCCGCCGAGCCAGAAACCGGCCAGCTTCAGCATTGACCAGATCCGTGCTGCAGTGGATGCGAAGATCGCAGAAAAAATGAAAGCGGCACCGGCTGCACAGTAAGATCGCGTGACCGCCGCTCGCCCTGACCGGCGAGCGGCCCTGTTTTTTTGACTTGAGACCGTAGCGACTTCATCGCGAGCAGGCTCGCTCCCAGAGGAATTTGTGCCGGCGCGCAGATTCCATGTGGGAGCGAGCTTGCTCGCGATGCAGCCAGCAAGGTCGCAGGCTTTATTGAACTGAAACAAGGCAACCCGCAATGTCCTCACGTGTCGCCAGCAAGTCGTCGGCCATCCCCGCTGCCGCTCCCGCCGCCTCCCCGGCCCTGCTGATCCCCGCCCTGTTGTTGTTCGTCTCCGGCGCCGCCGCGCTGGTGTATCAGGTGCTGTGGATCAAACAGTTGTCGCTGGTGGTCGGCGTGGAGGTGTATGCGATCACCACCGGGATCAGCGCGTTCTTTGCCGGGCTGGCCTTGGGCGGTCTGCTGTTTGGGCGCTGGGCGGACCGCTTGCGGCGACCGGTGTTGCTGTACGCGGGGCTGGAAGTGCTGGTGGCCGTGCTGGGCGTCGGCGCGACGTTTGCGCTGAGCCTTGCCGCCAGCCCGTTCGCCTGGCTGGAGCAACACGTCGGCGTGGCCGCGTGGCTGTTGCCGTTTGCGCTGGTGGGCATTCCCGCGCTGTTGATGGGCGGTACGCTGCCGGTGCTGGTACGCTCGTTGGCCGCCGACCCGCAGCACCTGGGCAAGGCTGGCGGCCAACTCTATGCAGCGAACACCGCAGGCGCCATCGCCGGCACCCTGCTTGCCGCGTTCGTGCTGATCGCCACCCTCGGCGTGCGCGGCAGCGCCCTGGCCGCGGCGATGCTGAACTTGCTGGCGGCTGCCGGTGCACTGTGGTTTCAACGCCAGCGTCCGGAATCGGTCGAAGCGCCGACCAGGCACCACCCCGGCGTCAAGGCGCCTGATCGCCTGGCGCTGTGGCTGTACTCGATCGCCGGCGGCGTGGCGCTGGGTTACGAAGTGGTCTGGTCGCAATCCATCGTGCAGTTCATGAGTACGCGCACTTACGCGTTTGCCGTGGTGCTGGCGACTTACCTCACTGGCCTGTTCCTCGGCAGCGTGTTGCTGGCCCGTCGGGTTGATCGCCTTCGCGATCCGTGGGGCGTATTCGGTTTGCTGATTGCCGGCGCGGGTCTGATCGCGTTGCTGGAAGTGGCCTTTCTCGAGCGCTGGCTGGTGTTTTTGCAATCCCGGGCCGAAATCGCCGCGCTGGCGATGGGCGGCAGCGAATTGCTGGGCATGAGCGCACGTTTTGCGGTGGCGGCACTGAGCATCGTGTTTGTGCCGACCCTGTTGCTGGGCGCCGCGTTTCCGCTGGCGTTGCGCCTGAGCGTCGGCCAGGACCACGTCGGCAAAGACGTGGGTGCGGTGGTCGCGTTCAACACCCTCGGCGGGATCATCGGCGTGATGCTTTGCGGGTTCCTGCTGATCCCGCTGCTGGGGTTAGTGCGCACGCTGGGACTGTTGGCGATCATTGCGGCCGGCGTCGGTTATTGCGCGGTACGCAAAGGGCATCACGTCAAGAAGGGCCGGCGTCAGGCGGTGATTGCCATTGGCATGCTCGCAGCGCTCGTCGCGGTGTTGACCCCGGTCGACAAACTCGCCGGTCTGCTGCCCGGCGCACGCAACGGCACGTTGGCGTTCTACGAAGAAGGACGCGGCGGCACCGTCGCCGTGGTCACACAGGGCAAGGGCCAGAAAACCTTCCAGCGGTTGTACATTCAAGGCGTGTCAAACACCGGCGACGCCATGCCGTCGCTGCGGTACATGCGCATTCAGGCACTGTTGCCGCTGCTGATCCACACCGGCGAACCGCGCTCGGCGCTGGTCATCGGGTTCGGCACCGGCATCACGGCGGGCGCGTTGACTCGCTATCCGGGGCTTGAGCACCGCGTCGTTGCCGAATTGCTGCCCTCGGTGGTCAAGGCCGCGCCGCTGTTCAAGGGCAATTTCAATGCCGCTGCCGACCCGACGGTGGAAGTCCGGTTGCGTGATGGCCGCCAGGAACTGCTGCGCAGCCCGCAGACTTACGACTTGATCACCCTCGAACCGCCACCGCCCTCCGCTGCCGGCGTGGTCAACCTGTATTCGCGCGATTTCTATCAACTGGCCGCCAGTCGCCTTGAGCACAATGGCCTGGTCGCCCAGTGGCTGCCGCTGCCGACGCAGAACATCGACGATTCACGCTCGCTGGTGCGCAGCTTCCTCGATGTGTTCCCTTACGCAACGCTGTGGACCAGCGAGTTCCACGAAATGCTGCTGGTGGGCTCGATGCAGCCGATTGAGCTGGATGCCGCGAAAATCACCCAACGCTTCCAGCAAGAAAGCGTGCGCAGCACCTTGCAGGACGTCGGCATCGGCTCGGCCGCCGCGCTGCTGGCGACATGGGTGACGGACCGCGCCGGGCTCGAACGTTTCGCCGCCGATGCACTGCCGGTGACCGACGATCAGCCGCGCATCGAATACGCGCCGTGGGTTCGCGCCAAGGAAATCAGCCGCGTGCTGCCCGCCCTCCTCGACCTGCGCCAGCCACCGCCGCTGCTGAATGCCGACGCCGGGCTCATCGAGCGCATGAACGTTCACCAACAGCGCCTGATGCAGTTCTACCGGGCGAGCCTGCATGCTTACGACGGTGACCGCGATGCGTGGGCCAGGGACATCCGCGAAGTGATGCGCGGTGACGGCGGCAATCCGTATTACCGCTGGTTTGTCGGCGACTGAAGCAGACCCGAGGACTTTTCGACGCGAAACCGGTAGGGTGCGCAAAATCAAATGGCCATCACCCTCCCGGCTTCAGGGAAGGGCCGCCTCGCAGGTTTTCATGGAGTTGCACACGCAATGAGTTGCTGGACCATCCTTGGCCTGCCGGCCGACGCTGACATGCGCCGTATCAAACGCCAGTACGCGGCCCTGCTCAAACAGACCCGCCCGGACGAAGACCCGGAGGGTTTTCAGCGACTGCGCGAGGCTTACGAGCAAGCGTTGCGCATCAAGGACCGGGAGCAATCGCGCGAGGACGCCTGCGAAGCTGACGAGTCGTGGGATCTCACTGGCCTGACGGTGCTAGAAGTCGACGCGCTGCAAGTGGTCACTCGTCCGTTGCATCAGGTCAGCCGCAGCGAGCTTGAGCAACGTTATGCAATTGCTGTGGAACACGGTGCGGTCAACGTCATGGAAGACGCGGTGTTGCAGCATTGTGTCGAGTACACCGACACCTGCGATGACCTGATCGAGTGGGCGATTGAGACCTTTCACTGGTTCACTTACCGGCAACGGCTTGAGCTCGACGAGGACTTGATCAAGCAGTTGCAGGTGCAGCGAAAGCGCCTGTCGGAGCTTCGTGCCGCGCCGGTTTTTCTCGCCCGGCAGCAACAACTGGCCCTGCAACCCGCCGCCACCCCGGAACATCGCGCCGCCCGCCTGTTACTGGCGCCGTCCACCTTCAGCCAGCGCCGCGCCATGGCCCGGCGCCTGCGCGAAGACGATTGGGCACAGTGCCGCACATTGAGCTCGACGCTGTACGCCAACCACCCCGATGTCTGCGCCAGCCTGCCCGGCGGCACGCCGTTCTTCTGGCGTGAATGGGAGCATGCCTATGACAGTTGGCCGATGTATGTGGGCATCGTCCTGGCCTGCTTCGTCAGCAGTTTTGTGCAATTTGCGCCCGACGGTGCCCGGCTGGGGAGTCTGATCAGTCTTGCGGTGTTCTGGTCGGTGATATTCGCAGTGGGCGGCTGGGTCGTGAACTGGCTGATGCATCAATTCGCCCATCGTTGGTGGCTGCTGGACGACCGACTCAGTGCGCGCGTGTTGCCCCGGTTCAGCCCTGACCACTTACCGTTCGGAGTGCTGCGAGACCTGGTGCCTTGTGCCGTCATGGCGGCCGGCCTCGGTTACTTCCACGGCCCGCTGGCGAGCGCCATTTATGTCGCTACTTTGCTGGGGGTCGGCCTGATACGCCGGCGGCAGAGCAAACCCCGAACGTCCTCCAGCCCAATACTCAAATATTGCCTGATGGGCGTGGGCGTCCTGGTATTGGTCGCGCTGCTGGGCGTGTTCAAAGCGATCGCCAACCAAGGCACGGTCAATCGCAATCAAGGCCTGCAACAGTGGACCGAACGCTTTTGCAGCCGCATGCCGGCCAGCGCCACAGCGTGCAGCGCACCGGCCACGCATGAGCAGTGGTACGGCAAGGAGGCCGGGCGATGAGTCAGCAGTGGATGTTCCCCGTGGGGATATTTTGGGGGGTGATGGTTTTGGGGCTGGTCGGTTCCGGCAAACCCCTGACGACGTTCGACTTGTGGCTGGACAGACATGACGCGCCCGTCACCGCGCAGGCCAACGCCTTGAGTCCGGTGATCGACTGCATCAACCGGGTCGACGTGCCATGGCGCATCGCTTATGAGCGCTATCAATCACCGGAAAAATCCGCGGAACCGGCCCGGGACTGGATGGCCGACAAACGTGATTTCAGTGACGTGCCCTTTTACCAACAGGATGTCTGTTCGGCAAAAATCAGCGAAAAGCTCAATATCCTGGACTACGACAAACCCTTGGCAGAAATGGCTGAGCGTTACGTGCAGGCCCTGGAACAGGTGACGCCCCTGACGCTGAATATCAGCGCTTATCAGAAAGTACGTTTTTCATCGGCTAGCTACGCATCGCCGGCAGATACAGCCGCGCAGTTTCAGCCCAGGACTGAGGACTATCTCCGGGCCTCCACGGCACTGAGACAGCACGTCGAGTCGCTGGACCTCGAACAGCGACAGGCTCAGCTCAAGTTGATCGAAGCGCGTCTGGGCAAGGACATTCATTGGACCCTGCTGGCTTACATGATCCAGGCCAGGGACACACTGAACCTGATCAGCGAGGGGGTAAAAACCGCCAGCCTGACGCCGCAGGCACTGGCGAAAACCACGGCCGACCTGCAACGGGCGTGGGACGCAAGGCAGCCATTCATTCACGTGCAATTTCCCGAACCGGAACGCAACAAACTGCCGCGCGAACTCTGGTGGCAGATTGACGAGCCGTCGCAACGGTATCTCGATGCCTTGAACAGGCTGCACAGGGATTGGCAGAACAAGGCTGAACCGCAGCGCTTGAGTGCTGATTTTTATGCGGTGACGCGGGGTTATGACTCGGTGCTCAACCATTACAACCGGCTGGCGCGTGCTGAATATTGAGAGGTGTAGCGCCGGCCAGGCCGCCTTCGCGAGCAAGCCCGCTCCCACAATTGATCTCGGTCTAATGTGGGAGCGGGCTTGCTCGCGAAGAGGCCAGCCTATTGGTAGCCGAACGTACAAAATTCATCTATCGATGCCGGTTGGCTCACAACCGTGAATTGACAGACGCCGAGCATCCGTTAAAGCTGCATCGAGCTTGAACGCGCGCCTGATGGCAAACGCACCTCGACCACGGAAGTCGCAATGCCAAAAGATAAAAATAAAGCAGCAAACCCCAACCCTGATGCGTCCCCGAACCTGATTCATCGCTACCTGTTTTCCGTCACGATCACCGTATTGCTCCTGGCCGTGGCGGGCATCGGCTGGTTTCTGTTCAGCAGCGCACCGGCGCCGCTCAAACCGGCGCCGACGCCCGTCAGCACACCAACAGTGCAACCGGCCAAACCGCAACCGGTCGCCCAGGCGCCGGCAACGATGGTCGATGAGCAACAATGCCAAGGCTGCCACAGCGAGCAGGTCAAGGACTGGAAAGGCTCCCATCACCAATTGGCGATGCAGCAAGCCACGGCTGAGACCATGCTCGGCGACTTCAATAACGTCACCTTCAAAGCGGAAAACGAAACCACCCGTTTCTCGCGCAAGGACGACGGTTTCTGGGTCAACACCCCCGGCCTCGACGGAAAGAATGCCGACTTCAAAGTCGCCTACACCTTCGGCATCGCGCCGTTGCAGCAATACCTGATCGAAGTCGGTGATGGTCGGCTGCAAGCGCTGGGCGTAGCCTGGGACACCGAGAAGGGCCGCTGGTTTCACCTCTACCCCGGCCAGGGCGTGAACTTCAAGAATCCGCTGCACTGGAGCAAGCCGAGCCAGAACGCCAACTTCATGTGCGTCGAGTGCCACACCACAGGCTACAAACGCAATTTCGATGCGCAAAAAAACACTTTCGACAGCCACTGGAACAGCCTCGGCGTCGGCTGTCAGGCCTGCCACGGTCCGGCCTCCAATCACCTGGAATGGACAGCAAAAAAAGTCGACTTGATTCACGCCGGTTTTGCGGTCGACCTCAAGGATAAAAACGCCACTGTCGAAATTGAAACCTGTGCCCGCTGCCACTCGCGCCGTGCGCCGCTGGACGACGGCTACACCGTCGGCAAGCGCTTGATGGACGACTATCTGCCAAGCACCCTGACCCGCGAGTTGTATGCGCTGGACGGCAAGATCAAGGATGAAGTGTTCGAACACGGCTCCTTCGCCCAAAGCAAAATGTTCGACAAGGGCGTGCGCTGCAGCAACTGTCACAACCCCCACAGCACCGAACTCAAGGCGCCGGGCAACGGCGTATGCCTGCAATGCCACAACACTGCCGGCAAAACCTCGGTGGCAGGGGTCGACGGTAAAGGCTTGCAAGCGAAGAACTACGATTCCATCGAACACACCCGCCACACCATGGGCCAGCCCGGTTCGCAATGCGTGGATTGCCACATGCCCGGCAAGTTCTACATGGGCAACGACTTCCGCCATGACCACAGCTTCAGCATTCCCAACCCGGAGCGGGCGAAAAAACTTGGCACGCCGGACGCCTGCCTGACCTGTCACCAGGGCAAGGCCGGCGACAAGGTCACCGAGCAATTCAAACTGTGGAGCAACGCCTCGCCGCTGCAAGCCGCGCCCCGTTACGACGAAAGCCTGTGGCTGATTCGCAACGGTCAGCCCGGTGCCGCGCAAGCCTTGTACGAGCAATTGCAGCGCAGCAACTTGCCGGCGATTCAGCGGGCGACGCTGCTCAGTGAATTGCCGCTGTACCCGAGCGAGCAAGCGCTGAAACTGGCGACCAAAGACCTGAGCAACCCGGCGCCGCAAGTGCGTGAAAGTGCGGTGCGGGCGATCAGTGCGTTCCTGCCGCCAGCGGAACGTGCGCCGCTGTTGACGCCGTTGCTGGGCGATCCGGTGAGGGCGGTGCGGATTGTCGCGGCGCGGGATCTGCTCAGCGTCGCCCGCAACGGTCTGGGCAGCGCCCAGGCTAATTGGCAATCGGCCATCGGCGAGTACGAGGCCGTACAGAAAAGCCTGCTGGAACGCGCTGAAGCCAACCTCAATCTGGCGATGCTGTATCAGGCCAGCGGTCGCGCCGACGAAGTCGAAGCGCAACTGCGTACCGCCCTCAAACGCGACCCGGACTTTTACCCGGCACTGGTGACGCTGGTGCAATGGCTGGAAGCGAACGGACGCGGTCAGGAAGCGCAGACCCTGTTGGCGCAAAGCCTGAAAGAGCATCCCGACGCGGCGCTGTTGCAGCACACTCAAGGCTTGTCGCTGATCCGTGCCGGCAAGGCGGACCAGGCCATGCCGGTGCTGCGCAAAGCAGCGCAACTGGAGCCGGCGAACGCCCAATACGGTTATGTGTACGCGGTGGCGTTGCACGACAGCGGCAAAATCGACGAAGCCTGCGCAGAGCTGGAACGCCTGCTGAAAATGCAACCGGCGAACCGCAATGCGCGGTTGTCGCTGATCCAGTATTACCTCGACAACGGCCAGGAACCCAAAGCGCAGGTGCTGTTGCAGGGCTGGAAGAAAATGAACATGGGCGATCCGGCGTTGAAATGACCGAGGGCTGATCCGAAGCCCCTTCGCGGGCAAGCCACGCTCCCACAGGTTATTCGCAATCCTTGTGGGAGCGGGCTTGCCCGCGAAAGCCTCAGCGCAGTCTCAAGGATCGCGAATAACCTGTGGGAGCGGGCTTGCCCGCGAAGGCATCAGCGCGGTCTCAAGGATCGCGAATAACCTGTGGGAGCGCGGCTTGCCCGCGAAGGCGTCGACGCGGTCTCAAGGATGAATCACCAGGACGACCCACTCTTCAACGCCAACTCACGCCGGCTGTTGGCCCGCATCGCCTTGATCAACGACACCGTGCCCACCAGCAGAATCGCCGCGGCAAACAGAAAGTCGATCTTGTACAGCTCGAAATCCTGCATCGGTCCCACCAGCAACACTCGAATCGCCCCGACGCCCACCAGGGTCGCCAGAAAATCGATGCCCGGTTCGTCGCGGTAAAACACGTGCAGCAACGGCAGGCAGATCACCAGCAACAACAGCAGCACGATCACCTTGAACGACCCCTTGCGCTCGATGCTGAACGCGCATTCGTTGGCGGCATACGGCTTGTAATCTTCCTCACGCACCATCGAGTTCTTGGTGCCGATGTACTCGGCCGGGGTGTATTTCTGGATCGGGGTAAAGGTGTTCGACATCTCCATGCTGGTGGTGATGTGCCTGAACTTCAGATCGATGCGGTCATTGCCCTTGAGGTAATACAGCACCGGTTTGTAGCCGTAGCGGTAGGTGTCGAACGGGAAGTCCGTCGCCCTGCCCTGCACGCTGATGGCGCGCGGCTCAAGTTCCGCGTAGGCGCTTTTGTTGAGCGACGACAGGTTGCGGCTCAGCGGCTTGATTTTGACTTGTTCGAGAACAATCGGCGTGGCACCGGCGGACCATTGCAAGGGCTCCAGGCGCAGGCGCAATTCATTGCGGCCCAGGTCGTAACGATCAAAAGTCCGCTCGGACACTATGACCGCGCCGGCCAGCATGAACTCGCCGCGCACGTTATTGGTGACGCGCAGCATCAATCGATCCTTGCCCAGCACCGCGCCATCGCTGGCCGGTGGCGTGCCGCACCACGCGGTGCTGTCGAACGTGCCGCCAAGCCGCCCGTCGCGATTTTCCTGGAACAGATAAACGTAACTGCCCCACAGGGCCAGCATCAGCAACAACGCGATCAACCCTAAAATCTTTTTGCCTACACCCACAACCCGACTCCTTTCCCGATTTCGTCCATGCAGCCGAAAACCCGCTGGCGCGGGTCATCGGTTCGTTCCTTGATTAATTGGCAGCGTATTTGTTTTGCAGCGCTTGCAGGCGCTCGGTTTGCTGCGGGGTCAGGCCGCCGGCATCAAACAGCACGGTGCCGTCAGCGCCGACCAGTTTGATGATTTCGAGGCTGAACAGCGCTTCTGCCGGCGCATCAAGCTTGCCCCAGTCGCTGAACTGATTCGGCGTGATTTCCCAGGTCGGCGACTCGCCCGGCTCGATGCCACCCGGAATCGGCAGCTCGACCGTGCCAACGAACCACGGCGTGGCGCGGCCCGGGCTGGCCACGGTGCCCTTGAAACCGACACGGGCCACGGAATACGTCGTGCCGTTCTTGACCTTGGCGACCACCACCGGTTGCCCGTGCGGTGCGGCGACGTTCTTGTTCTTCTCGGTGAAATAAAATTCCGACTTGAGAATCTGGAACTTCGCCATCTCGACCTTGGCGTTTTCGGCCGCCTGTTGGATATCCAGCAGTTGCTTGATCTCGGCCAGGGCTTGCTGTTTTTCCTTGAGGGCACGCTCGGTGCGCAGGTTGGCGGCGATGACGGCGACGTCTTCCGCTGTTTTGCCATTGAGCGTGGTGCGCACGTTGTTTTTGGCCTGCTCGGCCGAGATTTGCCCCGTCAGGGCCTCGCCGATGTTGCTGAAGGTGATGAGTTTCAAGTCTTCAAGCAGTTGGGCTTTCTTGTCCTGGGGCAGGTCCGCCGTGACTTTATCCAGGGATGCCGTGAGGCTTTCGTCGCTGCTGCCATCCAGTTTCGGCCCACCGCAACCTGCCAACATCAACGTCACCACACCCACCGCGAACATCCTGCGCATAACCCGACTCCTTTTTGAGAATGCGCGGACTCTACCAAAATGCCATCACCGACCCAAATAAACTTGCATCAGGCAACGGGACTGACGAAGCACCGATCCCACAAGGTCATGCCTCAGGCCAGCAGGTTCAGCCACGCTCGCGCGGGATCAGACTCTGCAACTGCAACGCGAGGAAGTTGGCGTCAAACGCGAAGGTGTCCGGGTCTTTCAAGCCATTGGTCTTGCGCCATTGCCAGCTATTCGACGGCGGCAGACACACCAGCGAAACGCTGCCATAGCGCGCGGCCGTCAACCCCATTACGGCCAGCGAGATCTGACCGCCCGCGCCCATCACGTCCGGCACGAACTCCACCGGTTTACCGGCGATCACCACCGTCAGCTTCTCGGTCTTGAAGGTCGATGTCTCGACCGCAACACTCGGCCCGAAAGCGACGTACGCTTCGCGGCTGACATCCAGCAGGCTCGGCGACTGGACCGGTTCCAGCCACCGCTGGATCTGATCGAACAGTTCGCCAATACGCGTCGCCCACACGGCCGATTGCGACTCAAACATTTGCTTCTTGTGCGCTTCGCTTTCTGCGTAGTGGCGAAGCATCTCGCCCAATTGCTGTACGTCGTCCATTGCGGTGTTCCTTTGGTTGAAGCAGTGCTGCGGACTTCGAGCATGGCAGATTGGCTGACGGCCCGTTCATTTAATACCGTGACCGATGGGCGCGCGGTGCCGGAAATTACGACAGACGGTATCGATTACTCCGGCATTGATGGTTTTACCTGTCAAATCTGACAGTAGCCAGGGTGCTTGGTGAGGTGTCTCATACGCTCACCATCCACTGATTAGTGATGTGAGAAACACGCTAGGGAGGCAGACCGTGGGCAATGACCGCACTACCAGAGTCCTTTATCCGGTGATAATTCCGGGGCTGAAGACCCCCGTCATTCATGATGCCAAACCTGATGGCGGCATACCGCTGGCGCTCTTTGATGATTTTCCTGAGGGACTGTTATGCCTGATTGACCCTTGGGGCCGTGGAACATCCCGGTCTGTTGCCCTGGCAGTCAACGATCGGGTTGATCTGTTCGTCAACGACCGGGTAACGGCGGTAACGGGCAAAACCATTGGCCCGGGAGAAGAAAACGATCGTGTGCGGCTGTACCTACCCAAAGGCACGCTCAGGGACGGTATTAACGAGATTTTCTACCGAGTGTTGAGACCCGGTCAGACGACACCCACAGAGTCGCTGAAACTGGCGGTGCTCTTCCATACTCTGGCACCGGGAGCACCCGGACATTCAGCGCACAAAGTTCAGCTTTCATCCGATGTGCTGACGAAGGGCGTGGACAGAGACCAGGCAGCCCGTGGCGTCGTCGTCGGACTGGGCTATTCCAACCGACGCGCTCATGACCAACTGCAGTTGAGCGTCGGCGCGGCGAGCGTTGAGCATAAAGTTACCCCTGCTGAAGCGGCTCCAGGCAGCCCAGCGGTGACAAAAACGGTCTTTACTCCGCTGTTCGAACAGATTGGCGATAACCCGCGTACCCCCTTCCAGTTCCGCATCCATGATCAACTTGGTAATCAATCCGGAACCTCTGCGACCGTCGAGGTCGACGTCCATCTCAAAGACAAGCCGGTGCCGATTGACCTCTTGAAACCCAAAGTGCTTGAAGCAAAAGAGTTGGGCGGAACACGCCTGAACTTCGTGAAAGATTTTTACGAAGCGCCATTTGCCACGGTCCAGGTGGCTTACCAGGGTTCCTATCCTGGACATACGGTCAAAGTATATTGGCTGGGTCGCAACAACACTTACGGAAGCGAAATTCAAACAGTCCGGCAGGCAGGACAAACATTGAATTTTAATATTCCACGCCTGGAAGTCGTGGACACGATTGGCAGCGGCGCGGAAATTTATTACACCGTCAGACTGCAAAACACCACCCAGGACCTGCCTTCAAAAACACTGGACATTACGATCACCGGACAAAAACACTCACTCCCGGAGCCCACTTTATCTACTGACAAACTTAACGCGAGGACCTATTACCCCGCACTTGACGGCAACTATGAGGTGCGACTGGCACTGTTCGGAGTGGTGACTCGCTACAGCAATGAAATACCGATTACTCAACCGAACTACACCAACATAGCCGTTCCGCAAGCGTGGCTGACCGAAAACAAAGGACGCCCAGTGCTGTTCAACTACACCTTGAAAAAAACAGGCAGCAGTGAGCCGATTATTTTTTCATGGTGTTTAAGAGTCGTTCTGTAACGAGCTACGTAAGTCCTCATCCAATTTACCTGTCTTAGCGCGCCAAACACTGTCCTGCTCACTCAACAGGTGTTTAATCATGCGTAAAACAATTGTGTTTTTTTTAATGGCAATCATGGCGGGTTGCAGCCAGGTCGGCTCTTATTCCACCCATGATAGCGACGTCACAACTCAGTCCAGCGCGGTGAATGGGCAACATATTGCAACTCAACTAACGACCCTTTATAACCGCCAATTTCCAAACTGCAACAAGGTGGATTCGCAACCGGGCTTTCTCTGTTCTGGAGTGACATTCAGGGTCACCGTAAGGGACCCGGCGGGCCAGTATAAAGTCTGGGACCCGAGCCCCACCTCGACGAAAAGCGGTGGTATTTCGTTTTCATACCTCAGGAAAGACGCGAACTTCGGGCGTCTCGCATGGGGTTATGGAAATGGCTACATCCTTTATCCCTTCCTCGAACAACCCGCCGGCAAGGATCAATTGCAATACCTGTGTTCATACCCGATGGACGCATGGGGCTGGCATCGCAGCGAGACAGAAGTTTGCGGCCCCTCACCTCTTTACCCTGAGCAAAGCAAACGCTGCCAAGATGCCGGAGTCACCACTGCCGCCCAGGCGGTGGCCGTATGGAACATACCCGGCGGCAACCGCAACCTGCGCCAATGTGGTTTTGACGTGGAAGACAAGCGCAATACGTTGGCAGGACCTGCTTTCTATCAGTCATTGCTGGCGAAATCCTTGCTCGGGACCACTGGCTTCAACGAACACAACGAAATAATTGTGAAAACCTGGCCTGCCGGTCGCGCCAATACTCTTCCGATCATGGCGTTCTTTTTCGTTGCTGGCGGTTCAAACCAGGGGTTGGCCGACGCGCAATATAACCAGCGAGATTTCTACAATTCCACCAATCCAAAGATTGTCGTGCCGATCATCCGCCTGACGCCTGCCGCCAGTGCTTCCGAGTCAGCCAGTTTCAGCTACGTTGCCGCAGATCAGGTAGTGAGCCAATGACTCTTCTCCAACCACTGTTTCCAAGATCAAGCGCATCAAACCGGATAAGCCACTGGCGTCCTCTACCCCAAACAAAGGACACTCCGGTGACTCATATGACAGGAGAGCATGATGCGCACCATCGGCCTTATCGGCGGCATGAGCTGGGAGTCCAGCGCCGAATATTATCGCCTCATCAACCAACAGGTTCGCGACCGGCTCGGGCCTTTGCGCTCGGCGAAACTATTGATGTACAGCGTCGACTTCGGGCCGGTCGAGCAGGCTCAGCATGCCGGGCGCTGGGACGACGCGGCGGCAATTCTGGTGGATGCGGCGCGGCGGCTGGAAGCTGGCGGCGCCGAGTGCGTGGTGCTGTGTACCAACACCATGCACAAAGTGGCCGGGCAGATTCAGGCCGCGATCAATATTCCGTTTTTGCACATTGCTGACCCAACCGGACAGGCCGCCGTCGATGCCGCTGCGCTGAAGGTCGGTTTGCTCGGGACCGCGTTCACCATGGAACAGGACTTCCTCAAGGACCGCTTGAGCGCGATGGGTTTGACGGTGCTGGTGCCAGAAGCCGCTGAACGTCAGGCCGTGCACCGGATTATTTACGACGAGTTGTGCGTCGGGGTGATCAGCGAAGCGTCACGCAAGACGTATCAGCAGGTCATCGAATCGCTGACCCGCCGTGGAGCCCAGGCGATTATCCTCGGCTGCACGGAAATCGGCATGCTGATCAAACCCGAGCACAGCGCCCTGCCCTTGCTCGACACCACCGAACTGCATGCGCAGGCGGCGGTGGCGTTCGCGCTGGGCGACTAGCTCAGCCGACCCTGGGCGTTCGGCGCAGACGCGCCATGCTCAAGGTGTCGACGAATACGCCGTCGCGCACGGCGTAACCACGGAACAGGCCTTCGGTCTCGAAACCGAACTTGCGGTACAGACCGATGGCCGCCTCGTTGTCGGCGTACACCGACAGCTCGACCCGGTGCAGGTTCATCCAGTTGTCGGCGATGTCCAGCGCCGCCGCCAATAGCATCGAGCCCACACCTTTTCCTTGCCATGCAGTGGCGACGCCCATGCCAAAACTGCCGGCATGACTGCGGCGTATCCGCGAAAACTGCTCCAGGCCGATGCTGCCGATCACCGCGCCTTGGTGCATTGCCATCAATTTCACTGAGCGTTCGTCGTCGCAGGCCAGGCGCTTGCGCCAGACCTCGGTGGATTGAAACGGCATTTGCAGCACCTGACGGGTAACGGCCGGCTCGTTATAGAGCGCGGTGATGCCCTCGATGTGGGACTCGTTGAAACGTTCGAGGGTGATGACCGGTTCGTTGGCGGGCATGGGTGACTCATCCTTGATGCAGACATGGCTGCGTACTCTACAACGCAATCTCCCTGTACGGCGATACTCCCCTCCCTGTGGGAGCGGGCTTGCTCGCGAAGGCGTCGTGTCAGTCACCATCTATGTTGAATGTAACAACGCCTTCGCGAGCAAGCCCCACACATTTTTTGCTCGTGGTCAGCCTTCGAACCACTCCCGGCGCTCGTTGAAGGTGTTGTGGATCAACTCGACAATCATCTGCACGTCGACCTGCCCTTGAGTTTCGGCATTCACCGCCATCCAGACCTGACGCTGCATCGGCTGTTCGAACATTCCCGGCAGCGCAATCAACCCCCGATCGAACTGGCTCATATAGTGCGGCAACAAGCCAATGCAGCCGCTGCAACGGATCATTTCCAGCATCAGTTCATAGGAATGCAACTGCACTACGCCGGCCAGACGCTGATCCACCACGCTGTTCCACGGCCGAAAACTCTCGACCTGACGATCGTGCTGCCACTGCACGAGCATGAAATCGGCCAGATCATCAAGGCTGTCCGGTCGTGCCGCGACCCGTGAATAGCGTTTGGCAATGTGCGGAAAATACTCCAGTCGCGCCAGCCGTTGCGGCGCACTGACCGCAAAACTCGGCCCCGGCGGAGGCGATTCGGTGTCCGCCAGCCACAGCACCACGTCCGCACTGACCGCTTGCAGCGACAACTCGCTGTCAAGGGTGATGATGTCCAGGCGCACGCTGGCGTTGCGTCGCAATAACGCGACCAGGTCGCGGCCGAGGATGTCGTGCAGGATCGACTCGGCGACCGCCAGACGAATCAGTGGTTGTTCAATCACCGGGACGTCGTGCTCATGGGCCAGGGAGATCAGTTGCGCTTGAAGCGCCAACCCTTCGCGACTGAGGGCCAGGCCATTGTCCTGATGGTTGAACAGGGAGCACTGCAACTGCGCTTCCAGCTGTGCAAGGTGTTTGCGCAATTGCGTGGATTTGATATTGAGGCTGCGCGCAGCCTGCATGAAGCAGCCGCAACGGGCGCTGACCCGAAAGGACTGCGCCAGCACCGGATCGAGGCCGGCGGCGCAAGTGGCTGGTGTGAATGACATCAAGACTCCTTGTCGATCTATCCTTGAAAACCTCATCCTGCGCAGCGTTTATGAACCTGCCGTGACACGCGGCCAGGAAAATCGATTCAGCCACTGGGCGACTGCCGAAAACTCACGGCCAGGCGATTCCAGCTATTGATGGTGGTCACGGCCACCGTCAGGTCGACCAGTTCCTCTTCGCTGAATTGCTCCCGCGCCAACGCAAAGACATCGTCCGGCACCTGGTTTTCGGAGAGCAGCGTCACCGCTTCGGCCCAGGCCAGCGCAGCCCGTTCGCGCGGGTTGAAGAAGCCGCTGTCACGCCACACCACAATTGAATACAGGCGCCGGTCGGTCTCGCCGAGGCGCCGGGCATCCACCGAATGCATGTCGGTGCAGAACGCGCAGCCATTGAGCTGCGAGGCGCGGATCTTGATCAAGTGCAACAACGCCGGCTCGATGCTGAGGTTGCTGGTCAGGGCTTCCATGGCAATCATCGCTTTCATCGCTTTGGGCGACGCGTTGTAGTAATCCAGGCGGGAACTCATGTTGCGACCTCAGGGATCGGACAGTGACCTCTACGTTAGGCGGTGAAGCGCTGACGTTACAGAGCCAATTCGACGAAAAACCCGTGGACCATCGGCGATCAGGCCAATTTGCTGTTTTTTGCCTGCGCAACTTCTGCGCCGCAGCGCATGCGGGTAATCTGGCGCGACGCACACGCGCCTCAACCCCCGCAGGAGCCCCGTCGGTATGGAACTTCACGTTGTCATTAACGGACGCAAGGACCTGACAGGCCAGCTGTACAGCCAACTGCGCAGCGCCATCGAATCCGGTCGACTGGCGGCGGGCACGCAGTTGCCGCCCAGTCGCTTGCTGGCCGAGCAGTTGGGCATCTCGCGCAAGACCATTTCCGATACCTACGCGCAGCTGACTTACGAAAACTTTCTCACCGGGGTGATCGGCAAAGGCACGTACGTCAATGCGCGGGCGGCCAAAGGCCTGCCCAAGCAAAGCCATTCACA
>NZ_JBNNWE010000032.1:0-58511 GCF_050280905.1 Pseudomonas sp. NPDC086278 | reverse complement strand
CCGCCATCCCGGCCGTGTTCAAACTCGATCCGATCTCCGCGACCGGCACGGCGATTTTCTTCTCCGCACTGATCTCGATGCTGGTGCTGAAGATCGATATCAAAACTGGTCTGACCACTTTGAAGGAAACCTTCTACGAACTGCGCTGGCCGATTCTGTCGATTGGCATGGTGCTGGCGTTTGCCTTCGTCACCAATTATTCGGGCATGTCGTCGACCATGGCGCTGGTTCTGGCTGGCACCGGCGCGGCGTTCCCGTTCTTCTCGCCCTTCCTCGGCTGGCTGGGCGTGTTCCTGACCGGTTCCGATACCTCGTCCAACGCGCTGTTCAGCTCGTTGCAAGCGACCACTGCGCACCAGATCGGCGTCAGCGATGTGTTGCTGGTGGCAGCGAATACCAGCGGTGGCGTGACCGGCAAGATGATCTCGCCCCAGTCAATCGCCGTGGCCTGCGCCGCGACCGGTCTGGTCGGCAAGGAATCGGACCTGTTCCGCTTCACGCTCAAGCACAGCCTGTTTTTCGCCACCATCGTCGGCGTGATTACCTACGTCCAGGCCTACTGGCTCACCGGGATGTTGGTGCACTAAGTCCTACGCGATAAACAGCAAAAACCGACGCCGGACCACGACTCCGGCGTCAGCTATTCACAACCCGCTCTGTAAGGCTGCTGAAAGCTTCCGGCTCTATATTCAGCAGCCTCAACGGACGGGTAACCGGCCGAGAGACACGCCTGATGAGCGAGCTTTTTTACAACGCCGTGCCTAATGCGACCCGCGTCGCCCCGCCACTGCCCGAACCTCGGCAATACCCCAGCGAGAAACCGTCACGGGTCTACCTGTTCGGGACCTGCGTGGTGGATTTGTTCTACCCCGACGCCGGGATGGACGCGATTCACCTGCTGGAACGCGAAGGCATTCGTGTCGAGTATCCGCAAGGGCAAAGCTGCTGCGGGCAACCGGCCTACACCTCGGGTTACACCGAACAGGCAAGGACCGTGGCGCGCTCGCAACTGGCACTGTTCGCCGGGGATTACCCGGTGGTGGTGCCGTCGGGCTCCTGTGCCGGCATGTTGCGCGAGCACTACGCCGACTTGTTCAAGGATGAGCCGCAGACGTTGAAACAGGTTCAGGCGCTGGCTGCCCGGACGTATGAGTTGGCCGAGTTTCTGTTGTTCGTCTGCAAGGTGCAGCTCAAGGACCGCGGCACGCCGGTAAAAGTGGCGTTGCACACGTCGTGCTCGGCACGCCGGGAGATGAATACACACCTGCACGGTCGCGAATTGTTGGCACAACTGAGCAACGTGGAGCGGGTCAATCACGATCACGAAAGCGAATGCTGTGGCTTCGGTGGGACATTCAGCGTCCGTATGCCAGACATTTCCGGCGCGATGGTGGCGGACAAGACCCGGTCGTTGAAGGAATCCGGCGCGCACCAGGTAGTCAGTGCCGACTGCGGTTGCCTGATGAACATCAACGGCTCGCTGGAGAAACAGAAGGAAGCGCTGCGCGGCCAACACCTGGCCAGTTTCCTCTGGCAGCGGACCGGGGGTGTTCGATGAATGCTTGCGAGATTATTCCTACGGTTGCCGTGGAAGAAGACTTTCGCAGCCGGGCTCACAAGGCTTTGGATGACAAGCAACTGCGAAACAACTTTCGCACTGCGATGGATTCACTGATGACAAAACGGGCAGCGTCCTTCAGCGATGCCCACGAAAGAGAACATTTGCGCGCGCTGGGCAATGCTGTCCGCGCCCGTGCGTTATCGAAGTTGCCCGACCTGCTCGAGCAACTTGAACAAAACCTGACCCGCAACGGTGTGACAGTGCACTGGGCGGAAACGGTGGACGAGGCCAATGGCATCGTCCTCTCGATCATCCGCGCTCACGAGGGGCGGCAAGTGATCAAGGGCAAATCGATGGTCAGCGAAGAAATGGAGATGAATCACTTCCTCGCTGATCAGGGCATTGAATGTCTGGAATCGGACATGGGCGAGTACATCGTCCAGCTCGACCACGAGAAGCCTTCACACATAATTATGCCGGCGATCCACAAGAACGCCGGTCAGGTCGCGTCCTTGTTCCACGACAAACTTGGCGTGGAATACACCAAGGACGTTGACCAACTCATTCAGATCGGTCGCAAAGTCCTGCGACAGAAATTCTTCGAAGCGGACATCGGCGTCTCCGGCGTCAACTTCGCCGTGGCCGAAACCGGCACTCTGCTGCTGGTGGAAAACGAAGGCAACGGGCGCATGACCACCACCGTGCCGCCGGTGCACATCGCCGTCACCGGCATCGAAAAAGTCGTGGAAAACCTGCGTGACGTGGTGCCGCTGCTCTCGCTGCTGACCCGTTCGGCGCTGGGCATTCCGATCACCACCTACGTCAACATGATCTCCGGCCCGCGCCAGGAACATGAACTCGACGGCCCGCAGGAAGTGCACCTGGTATTGCTCGACAACGGTCGCAGCCAGGCGTTTGCCGACAGCGAATTGCGCCAGACCCTGAACTGCATCCGCTGCGGCGCCTGCATGAATCATTGCCCGGTCTATACTCGAATCGGCGGCCACGCCTACGGCGAGGTTTACCCTGGGCCTATCGGCAAAATCATCACCCCGCACATGGTCGGTCTGGCGAAAGTCCCGGACCATCCGAGCGCTTCGTCGCTGTGCGGCGCCTGCGGTGAAGTCTGTCCGGTGAAAATTCCGATTCCGGCGCTGCTGCGTCGCCTGCGGGAAGAGAACGTCAAGGCGCCGGACAACCCGCAGCAGGTCATGCGTGGCCAAGGCAGCAAGTATTCGCGCAAGGAACGGTTTATCTGGAACGCCTGGGCGAAACTCAACAGCTCGCCGACGCTCTATCGCCTGTTCGGTTTTTTTGCGACGCGATTGCGCGCCCTGACGCCGAACAACGTCGGCCCGTGGACGCAAAACCACAGCGCCCCCAAACCCGCCGCCCGCTCATTGCACGACATGGCCCGCGAGCATTTGGCCAAAAAGGGAGACCGTTGATGAGCGCCAAGCAAAATATCCTCGCCAAGTTACGCAAAAGTCTGACCGGCACCACGCCGGTGCCTGACGAGTTCGACGTCGAACTGCTCACCGCGCCCTACACCTACACCGCCGAACAACGCATCCCGCAGCTGCGCAAATTGATGGAAGCGGTGCACACCGAAATCCATCTGACGTCGGCTGAAGCATGGCCTGCGTTGCTGGCGCAGTTGATGCGGGATCGTCAATTGCCGAGCCTGTTGATCGCGCCGACCACGGCGCATGGGCAACGCATCACTCAGCACTGGGCGAAAAATCCTGGGCTGCCGACGCTCCAGTCCTACGACCGCCCCGTTGAAGAGTGGAAAACCGAATTGTTCAACGACACACCCGCCAGCCTGACCGGCACCCTCGGCGCAATCGCCGCCACCGGCAGCCTGATTCTGTGGCCGACGCGGGAGGAACCGCGCCTGATGAGCCTGGTACCACCGGTGCATTTCGCCCTGCTCAAGGCCAGTGAAATTCGCGATAACTTCTATCAGGTGCAGCAGGAATTCGAGTGGGCCCAAGGCATGCCGACCAATGCGTTGCTGGTGTCCGGCCCGTCGAAAACCGCTGACATCGAGCAAGTGTTGGCCTACGGCGCCCACGGCCCGAAAGACCTGGTAGTGCTGATTCTGGAGAACCAATGAGTCTACCGACGGCTTTCCTGCGAGATGCGCAGCAACTGATTCCCCAAGACCGACGTTTCGACGACCCGCTGTCGACCCTGGCCTTCGGCACCGATGCCAGTTTCTACCGGCTGATTCCGAAACTGGTGATCCGCGTCGAGTCCGAAGATGAAGTGGTCGCGCTGCTGCAACTGGCGCAGCGCGATCAGGTTCCGGTGACCTTCCGCGCCGCCGGCACCAGTCTGTCCGGCCAGGCGATCAGCGATTCGGTGCTGATCGTGCTGGGGGATAACTGGAACGGTCGCGAGATTCGCGGGCAAGGCACGCAAATCCGCTTGCAACCGGGGGTGATCGGCGCGCAGGCCAATGCGTGGCTGGCGCCGTTCGGACGCAAGATCGGCCCGGACCCGGCGTCGATCAACGCCTGCAAAATCGGCGGCATCGTCGCCAACAATGCCAGCGGCATGTGCTGCGGCACCGCACAGAATACCTATCACACGCTGGCCGGAATCCGCCTGGTGCTGGCCGACGGCAGCCGTCTCGATACTGAAGACGCCGTGAGCGTTGCAGCGTTTCGCCAGAGCCACGCGTCCCTGCTTGAGCGCCTGGGCACCTTGGGCCGCGAGACCCGCGCCAATGCCGTATTGGCCGCGCGAATCCGCCACAAATACCGCCTGAAAAATACCACCGGGCTGTCGCTCAATGCCTTGGTCGATTTCGACGAGCCTGTGGATATCTTGAGCCACTTGCTGGTCGGCTCCGAAGGCACGCTCGGCTTCATCAGCGCGGTGACTTACGACACCGTGATCGATCACCCGAACAAAGCCTCGGCGCTGATCGTGTTCCCGGACGTCGAAACCTGCTGCAACGCCGTCACTGTGCTCAAAAGCCAACCGGTGTCGGCCGTGGAACTGCTCGACCGCCGCAGCCTGCGTTCGGTGCAGGACAAACCCGGCATGCCCGCTTTCGTACAGCAGCTGTCGAACAATGCCTGCGCGCTGCTGATCGAGTCCCGCGCCGCGTCGACCACATTGCTGCGCGAACAACTGGCGCAGATCATGGCGTCCCTGACCGCGTTCCCGGTGGAGAAGCAAGTCGACTTCACCGAAGACCCGGTGGAAAACGCCCGGCTCTGGGCGATCCGCAAGGACACGTTCCCCGCCGTCGGTGCCGTGCGTAAAACCGGCACCACGGTGATCATCGAAGACGTGACCTTCCCGGTAGAACAACTGGCGATCGGCGTGAATCGCTTGATCGAGCTGTTCGACAAACATCACTACGACGAAGCGATCCTTTTCGGACACGCGCTGGAAGGCAATCTGCACTTCGTCTTCACCCAAGGCTTCAACAACCCGCAAGAAGTCGCACGCTACCAGGCGTTCATGGACGACGTGGCGCAACTGGTGGCCGTGGAGTTCGGCGGGTCGCTGAAGGCCGAGCACGGCACCGGTCGCAACATGGCGCCCTTCGTCGAACTGGAATGGGGCAGCGACGCCTATCAGTTGATGTGGCAACTCAAACGCCTGCTCGATCCCAACGGCATTCTGAATCCGGACGCGGTGCTCAGCGACGATCCGCAGATCCACCTCAAGCATCTCAAGCCATTGCCCGCCGCCGACGAGATTGTGGATAAGTGCATCGAGTGCGGCTTCTGCGAACCGGTGTGCCCGTCGAAAGGCCTGACCTTGAGCCCGCGCCAACGCATCGTCATCTGGCGGGACATCCAGGCGAAAAAACGCGCCGGCGTCGACACCGCCGAACTGGAAGCCGCCTACGAATACCAAGGCATCGACACCTGCGCCGCCACGGGTCTGTGTTCAGAACGTTGCCCCGTAGGCATCAACACCGGCGAGCTGGTGAGAAAGCTCCGCAGCCGTAAGGCGACGCGTGTGAAAACCGCCAACTGGCTCGAAGGAAATTTCGCCACCGCGTTGCAGGGCGCCCGCTTCACGCTGCACGTGGCCAACGGCGCGCGCATGCTGTTGGGCGCACCGCGTCTGGCCAGGCTTTCGGCGACGCTGACTAATTTGTCCAAAGGACAAGTCCCGCAATGGACCCACGCGATGCCGCAACCGGAAAAAGCCATTCGCTTCAGCCCGGCCGTATCGGACGACCGCCCGCGCGTGGTCTACCTCGCCGCCTGCGTGTCGCGGGTCATGGGGCCAGCGGCGGGTGATAAAGAGCAGATGTCGCTGTACGACAAAACCCGTGGCCTGCTGGAAAAGGCCGGTTATCAAGTGGTGTTCCCGGACAATCTGGACAGCCTCTGCTGCGGCCAGCCGTTCGCCTCCAAAGGCTACGCCGAACAGGCCGAACACAAACGACAGGAGCTGATCGGTGCCTTGCTGCACGCCAGTCGCGGCGGGCTCGACCCGATTTATTGCGACACCAGCCCATGCACCTTGCGCCTGGTTCAGGACCTGGGCGAAGTTCGCCTGGACTTGTATGACCCGGTGCGCTTTATCCGCACGCATTTAATGGATCGACTCGATTTCACGCCACAAGAAGCACCCATCGCATTGCACGTTACGTGCAGCACCCAGCACCTCGGCGAGAGCCAGGCATTGATTGATCTGGCGCGCAAATGCAGCAAAAACGTGGTTATTCCGGAAGGCATTCACTGCTGCGGGTTTGCCGGTGACAAGGGTTTCACGACGCCGGAACTGAACGCCCATTCGCTGCGCACGCTCAAGAATGCGGTGCAGCAGTGCAGCGAAGGGATCTCGACCAGCCGCACCTGTGAAATTGGTCTGACGCGACACGGCGAAATTGATTACCACGGGCTAGTCTATTTGGTGGACCGGGTAACGCAGGCAAGGGTTATGCAAAAAAAATAGAACCCTGATGCGCCACCGTAGTCCACAGCATAAGCCCGGACATACCGGGCTTTACCCAAACTCGGCAGCCCGTCCTGATGGCCAGCGAAGCCTGGACCCTCAGTTCAAGGAGATATACATGAAACGTTCTGTACTGTTAGGTCTGTTCGTTACTGCCTCATTGATGGCGTCCACCTCGTTTGCCGAAGACCTTTGTGCGGTCAATATAAAGACCATCGAAAATGCCAAGGCGCAAATTTCTCCGGATATGACTGATCAGGTGAAGGACAGCGTCGAGCAAGCCAAAGCCGATCAGGCTAAAGGCACCAAGCAAGGGACCGATGATTGCATCGCCGAGACGACCCAAACTATCCAGGACATCAAGAACGCGAACAAAGGCGGGAAATAACCCGGCATGACGCCAACCTTCGGGTTGGCCTTGTTGGCGTGCACCGCGCAGGCTTGTTGCTCATAGAAATCACTGGGCAGCAGGCCCGGGGCGGCTCTGCATTTGGTAAACCAAAACCCGCCACGTGCGGGTTTTGTTTCATCCGGGCTTGGCTGTGAACCGCCCGCGTCGCTGAGAGAAAGACTTGGCAGCTGTCAAAGAGACGGAAGGCGCAAGTGCTCCACCTTTTAGCGCTATCGCTTTGGCACTCGGAATTTTCATAACCTTTGCCAGGGAAACGAATTACTGCGCACCGCCGGAGTCTTTTAAGTAGGCGCGCTTCAATCGTTGCCAATTTTCAGACCTCGGCCAAACCGCCGCTCATACGGCAACACCGAGGCCATCCGTTCAAGGAGATACCCATGAAACGCACCGCACTCGCTGGTCTTTTCATTTCTGCTGCAATGTTGGCCTCTCCCGTGTTTGCTGCGGACAACAACCTGTGTACGAGCAAGCTGCAGGAGCTCGAAGCCAAAGTGAATTCGCTGCCAGCGACCTCCGCCAACGCACCAGAGATCAAACGACTGCTGGCCAGCGCCAAAGCTTCACAGGCCGCCAAAGATGACAAAAAATGTGCCACCGAAGCCAGTCAGGCATTGTCCATGGCGAACTGAGCAGTCACCTGCGATCACTTGCGGCCAACCTTCGGGTTGGCCTTCTGACGCGGGTTGGCGTACACTGCGCACGCCTGTCGCTCACTTTGATTCACCGAGCAACAGGCACGGGGCCGTTTAGGATTCGACGCCGGTCGCGAAACTTTAGGTGCATGCCGAGTTGGTAACAGAACTCGTAAATCCACTGTTGCAACTACTTATAGTTGCCAATGACGAAACCTACGGCCAGGAATTCTCTCTCGCTGCGTAAGCAGCTTTAGATCCTGAGCTTCTGGTACCTTCGGGTCCAGCAATCACCAGGGGATGTCTGTAAACCCAAAGTGATTGTCATATAGAACAGAATCGCCGTGCAGTACGTTGTGGACGAAGCGGCTAAAACTTACACAACTCGCCCAAAGCACCCTGCCCTTCGGGTCGCTGAGGGTTAACTTAATAGAAACGGCTACGCATGTAGTACCGACAGCGGAGTACTGGCGGACGGGGGTTCAAATCCCCCCGGCTCCACCAAACACGAAGCAAAACAAAACCCGCCAAGTGCGGGTTTTGTTGCATCTGGAGGTTGGGAATCATGATCCAAGCCAAGCGCAACGTTTAAATAAACCCGCCCCCTTTCCCGCACTTTCAATTTCAACGTCGAAATTTCAGCAAGCCCGGAGATCTGCCGCTACCAGGATCTCGCGGTCTCCCGCCCGCGTATGCCTGGGTATTACTCAGGCCCCCGCCAGTTTTCGTCGCAGCCTCAGCGAGTCAATGCGCTATCGCCATGCGACGCGTATCGTGTTTCCCATCAATGCCCTTGTTACGAATTGAGATGATGACCAAAAGCATTTTCTACGCCTTGGGGGCTGCTGCGCTCTTTGGTGCCAGCACTCCGCTCGCCAAGATTCTGGGACTCAATGTCTCTCCAGTCTTGCTCGCCGGTTTGCTGTACTTGGGAAGCGGCTTAGGCTTGACGGTCAGTAGACTGATCCGTGATCGCGGCTGGCAGCCTTCCGGCTTGACTAAGTCAGAGTGGCCATGGCTCCTCGGCGCGATTGCTTTCGGCGGGGTGTTGGGGCCGGTGTCTTTGATGTTCGGCCTTACCCTGACCTCTGGCACCACTGCTTCGCTGTTGCTGAACCTTGAGGCTGTGTTGACCGCCCTTCTTGCATGGATGATTTTCAAGGAGAACGCCGACAGGCGGATCGTCATTGGAATGCTCGCAATCGTTGCAGGGGGCGTTTTGTTGGGATGGCCTCAAACCTCAGCTGAGGTCCATGGGTGGATTGGCCCGGTCGCCGTTGCAATCGCCTGTCTTTGTTGGGCCATTGATAACAACCTGACTCGGAAGGTTTCAGCCTCAGATGCTTTGTTCATAGCAGGCATCAAGGGTTTGGTTGCCGGGGTCGTCAATTGCGCTTTGGGGATCGCCCTTGGATTGCATCTGCCCGAATTATCTCTGCTCGGGCCAACGCTGCTAGTAGGCTTCTTGGGGTACGGCGTAAGCCTGGTACTTTTCGTGCTGGCTTTGCGGGGACTTGGAACAGCACGGACGGGCGCGTACTTCTCTACTGCGCCATTCTTGGGAGCAGCTATTTCAATCCTGTTTTTAGGCGAGGCCGTGTCATGGGTGTTTTGGGGCGCTGCGGGCCTGATGGGGATCGGTGTCTGGATACACCTCACCGAGCGTCATTCACACGAACATCAACACGATCCGCAGACACATGACCATCCGCATGTTCACGACGAGCACCATCAACATGAACACGCCTATGAGTGGGACGGCACTCAACCTCATAGCCATTTACACAACCACGCGCCAATCCAGCACAGTCATGCTCACTTTCCCGATATCCATCACAGGCACCCACACTGAGCCACAGAATTGGCCCCTGATATCGTTCTGTCGACCGAACACGATCCGTGTTTTTCATGGCTATCGGCTGCCCATACGACGGCACCGCTGCCCGGCTCATTGATTAGCAGCAACCATCAGGTATCTGGATGCTCACTCGACACCGAGTTGTTAGCCTCCACATCAGACATGTCTTCCTCCAGCGGCACCTCGTCGTCCGCTGGCCGTGCAGCCTCACTTTCGCTGTGCTTGGGATCATGGCCCGTTTCGTTATCCGTCCCCCCCGTTACACCCTGCTGAGACAAATTCCCCGGTGCATTCTTATCAATGTCCATGCTGACTCTCCGTTGTGATGCGCGGAATACCCGTGCTTGAACATGAGAGACGGCACAGTGTTGCAAGTGCCAAGCATTGGACGAACGGAGGAAACAACAGTCCTCCCCTGGCACGCGGCTGCCTGCCGCCCATGAAAGACTGGAATTACACCGTGCGCCTGTATCGTCCACAGGAAGCTATCCTCTCCGGGGCCTGGAATTTCCTGGGTCTGAACCGGTTCAATAAGGTATGACTGAGGCGCCTGTTGATGCGTGGTTAAACAGCCCAGGCCCTACTCATCCGATCTACTCGCAAGGAAGCCGCCATGAAACTCAACGTTCTGTTTGTCGCGTTAACCCTGTCCCTGATGTCCGGGTGCGCGCACTACAACGACCGCACCACCGACACCAGCAAGAACGGGCGCATTGCCTGTGATGCCGAGCCTGTGAATCAGCCCGGTTGTTACACGAAAGAGTCGAAGGATTGGAATTGGGGCGGTTTGAAGTTTGGGGTTGGGGCTTCGAACTAGGTTCGGGGTCGACGAATCTTCTGGCGCTGGAAGCATTTTTTTAAACAAAAAATCTCGCACCGATCCTACAGACCTCGTGATTCTCACAGAGCTTTCCGACACGTTCCGGCGGTTGTCAGGTAGGAAGATGAGTGGATAGTCTCTGCCGGTCGCTGCTCATCAGCGACCGGGTCTGGAAACCCGAGGAATGAGCTAATCAGTAGTCTGCATGACATACTGCGGCGTTTTTTCGGCCAGCAGTTCTAAGTTATGGCGGCTGTGTGCGGGAGGCCTTCGGGTCTGCCAAGGGTTAGCTCCTACCTCGGTTTTCCAGCCCGCGCACAGCTGCCACCCACTCGCCTGGAAACGAAAAGTGGCAGCTCCAATTATTCAGGAGCTTTTGCAATGATCAAACCAACACCCAATCCGCCCCTAGCGGACGACGTTTCCCCCTACGAATTCCCCGATTCAAAAAAACTCAACGATGCCGCTGACCGCGCGCTCGATCATTACCTCAAACCCTTAAACCTGAAGTCCCCCGCCCCCCGCAAACCGAGCACGATGTTTTTCGTGTCGCCGGACATGAAGGACGAAGACCTGTTGGCCCATGCCTGTGAGTCGTTGGCCTCGGCGAGTGTGATGACGAGTGATTTTGCCGGGTATCTGGAAGGGCCGCATCGGCATACCGCGATGGCGATTCAGCAGATTGTGATGCTGGCGGAGCTGGCGGTGAACCGGATGCTGGATAACGTTGAAGTGCCGAAAGCTTTGCCGCGCAGTTGATCCCCCACTGTGGGAACGGGCTTGCTCCGGGTGGCGTTCCGACGAACGCGGTGTATTAGTTGATATCAATGTTGAATGACAAACCGTATTCGCGAGCAAGCCCGCTCCCACATTGGATTTGTGCAGGTCGTCAAATCCGCGATCATCGGGCAAAAAAAAGGCACTGCGCGATTTGATCGCCAGTGCCTTTTTTGTGCGGCGAAAAGGCTTAGCGCGACATCATGAACGTGTCGTACTCCAGGTCTTCCAGCGCGGTCGACAGCCTGTGCAGACCCAGCAACACGCAGATCAGCAACGACAAGGTAAACCCGTACCCGAAGAAGCTTGGGCCGAGGTACATGCTGAACAGCGTCAACATGGCGTTCAACACCGCAAACAGCACGCACAGTTCCAGTACCACGGTGCGTTTGTCGAGGTAGAAGAACACGTTGAGCAGCGCCATGAACACCACTTGAATACTCACACCGATCAGGTCGATGTAGAACAGCGGCAGGTAGTAACTGGAGATGCCCAACCAGTCCAGCAAGCGCGGGGCGAACAGGAACAACAGCACCGCCGTCAGCCCCTGGACCTTGCAGATTTCCAGCAAACCCTGGCGGATCGACAAGGTCATTTCGGTTTTCAGCTGGCCGATGTGCTGCAAGGTCTCGCCTTCACGAATCGCCCGGAACAGACGGTCATACCACTCGGCGAAGTCGGTCTCGATGCGCACCAGAAACACCGCCATGCCGGGGATGATCGCCAGGTACGCGAGGAAGATCGGCAAGTCGTAGAGGATCGACGCCCGCAGCGGGCCGACGATTTCGTTGGAGGTGCCGGGGTTGAACCAGAACAGGAACTTGTCGATCCAGATGCCCAGGTTGTAGAAGAAACCGGTGGCCAGCAGGCTGAGGAACACGTTGCGCCGGTCGAGGAAATCGAAGGCGATCAATTTCTCGGCGCGGTACTCGCGCAGGATGTCGTAGAGGAACAGAAACAGCAGCGTGCTGTGCCCGATCAACAGCGCCAGCAGCAAGCCCGGCATCTGCAAAAAGCTCAGCAGGTAAGCACTCGCGACCATCAGCGTGTAGCCCACCAGCATCACCAGCAGAATGCGGTTATAGGCCTTCATCCCCGAAAGGAAGATGATCACCAGCCACAGGTTGCACAGCACCACGAAGTTGGCCAGCACCAGCACGCGGTAGGTCAGCGGTTGATCGAACAACGTCGCCAGCACGATAATCCCGAGCACCCCGGCGCCCAATGTGACCAGCAGCAACACGCCCAACAGGTTGGGCAGGATCTGATCGTATTTTTGCTCGAACAAGCGGTCGGACACGAAGCGGGTGAAGAACAACTGCAAGCCGCCCGTCAGGATCAACGAACTGGCCATCAGGTACGTCACCGTCACCAGGAATTGCCCGACCAATGCGTTCGGCAGCAGCAAGCCGATGCTGATGATCCCCACCAGCATCACGCTGATGATCGACAACACCCACGGCCCGGAGCTGATCAGCCCGGCGTAGACGTAGGCGTGCAAGGTTGCGGTGTAGGAATCGCGCGAAAGGATTTTGCGCAGTTCAAAGCCAATACCAGCCATTTAGCTGTTCTCCATGGCGGCTTGATACAGGTCGCGGTAACGCTGCAGCATCAAGGCTTCGGTGTAATAACGAGTGACCCGCAACAAGCCGCTGGCCTGGGCGGCCTGCCAGCGTCGCGGGCTGCGCAACAGTTCAAGGATCGCGTTGGACGTGGCTTGCGGGTCGGCAATCGCCACCACTTTGCCGGCGTGCCCGAGGTCGCGGTCTTCAGCGCTGCCGCCCTCGATCAACTCGCGGCACGAACCGACGTCGCTGCTGACCACCGGCGTACCGGCGGCCCACGCTTCGAGGATCACCAGCGGCTGCGCCTCGCTAATCGAGGTCAGTACCATCAGCCCGAGTTTGGGCAGGATTTCCTGAATGCGCTGGAAACCGAGGAAATGCACCTTGCCCTCCAGGCCCAGGCTGGCCATGAGGCTGCGGCATTCGCTGACGTATTCCGGGTCTTCCTCTTCCGGTCCGACGATCCAGCCTTCGGCTTGCGGCATGGCGCTGATCACGCCGCGCATCGCCCGCAGGAAAGTTTTGACGTCCTTGATCGGCACCACACGCCCGATCAAGCCGACCACCGGGGCAATGCCCGGCGCGCGCGATTGCAGCGCTTCGGTCCACAGCGGCAAGTCGATGCCGTTGGGGATGACCTGGGTGCGGGACGGGTTGGCGCCGTCCTTGATCTGCCGCTGACGGTTGCCGTCGTAGAGCGCGATGATGTTGTCGGCGCTGTTGTACGTCAGTTGGCCAATGCGCTCGAAGAACCGCACCCACAACGTGCGGATGTAACCCGAGCCGGCATCGAGGCTGCGGTTGAGTGCCTGGCCGGAACTCTCGGCGATCCAACTGGCCTGGGCCAGGTCGATCTTGCGTTCCTTGGTGTAGATGCCGTGCTCGCTGAGCAGGTACGTGCAGTTCCAGCGCTGCTTGAGGATGCACCCCAAAAAACCCGCATAACCGGTGGAAATCGAATGCAGCACCCGCGCTTTCGGCATCCGTCGCGACGCTTCGGCGAGCATCAGCAACGGCGACTGCATCGAGCGCAGGGTCCAGAAATAATTGACGAAGGACGGGTCGGCGCAGTGCTGGCGATAGCCTTCGCTCAGCGTTTCCCAGCTGGCGCGGCTGCGCAGCACATCGTCAAGGGTCATGCGGCCCTGGGCGATGCAATCGAGCAGGCGTTCGCCCAATTCGAGGTCTGGCGCCTCCGGGTGATGCAGGAAGCGATACAAATCCTGCAACTGCTGTGCGTCCGCCACGCGCGGATCGTTCAGCGAGTGGGCCTGATGCGTGGCGTCTTCGAGGAACACTTCTTCGATGTGCAACACGTTGCCCGGCACTTCGTAACGCCGCGCGCCATAGGCCTGGCGCTGACCACCGATGAACATCACCGAGAAGGTCAGTTCCGGCAGGCCGAGGATCATCTGGTGAATCCAGCTGGAAACGCCGCCGCGCACGTAAGGCCAAGTGCCTTCGAGCAGCAGGCAGATGTCGGCCACCGGTGCCTGTTCCTTGTGCATCATGTCCAGCTCCTGACCAATGCGGCGAACGGCGGCCGCTGACGGGTTTCCTCGGGAAGGCGCGCGAGCAGGCCGGGGATTTCGTGGTAACGCCCGGCCTCGAACGCCAGCTCGGCACGGAACGGCAGTACTTGCGCGGCGCCCATGCCGTTTTCCTGCGCCAGGCTCAGCAGCACTTCAGCGCGCTCGATGTTGCCGCGCTCCAGCGCGATGCGACCGGCCAACAGCACCAGCTCACCTTCCTCGCCCGCCGCCAGGCCCAGCTCGGCGTGTTCGCTGGCTTGGTTCAGCACGTGATCGAGCACGCTGCCTTGCGCCAGGCCCAGATACGCCAGCTCCCAATACCAACGCGCCAACCGACCGTGCAGCAAACCGGCGGCCTGGGGCGTGGCGTCGACCAGTTCGCCGAGGGCGATCTGGATGTGCAGGTTGATGTCGCTCTCCTGCTTGTCGAGCATCGAATACGCCAGCAGCCGCACGTCATCGTTCGGATCACCGAGCGCCAGTTTGAGGATCGGCACCGCTTCTTTGCCGGGCATGCGGCGCGTGGCCAACAACGCGGCCAGACGCTGATCCGGGTCCGGCGCATGACGCAGCACGTCCTGCAAACCGCCGTCGGCAAAGATCGGCGAGTGCACTTGCAGTTGCGCGCGGTACGGCAGTTTCGGGATGCCCACCGCTTGCCAGGCCTGCTTGTCGCGTTTGCGCGGCAAGTACAGCGCCGGGAAAATCGCCGCCACCACGCCGACCGCACCGAGTACCGGCACGAAGAACGCCAGGCTGAAAATAAACAGCGGGCTCCACGGCAGCGGCGAACGATAACGCGCCGGCAACAACAGCCACACGGCCGCGCACAACATCACGCACGCCAGACCATGACTGAAGGTGAACACCAGCAATTGTTGTAACTCGGGCGCAGCGACCCACAAACTGGCCCAACTGCCCGCCTCTAACAACAAGGCTCCGCTAAACAGCCACTTGCTGATCATTCAAGCCACACTCGTTGAACAGGAAATTACGCAGCCCGTCGCGTTCACAGCCAGGCTCCAAATTGAACGGCAGCACGCGAACGCCGAGGCTTTCCAGGCTGCTTTCAATGCCGAAGTGTTCGTGCAGCAACAGGTTCATGCGCGCCAGATAACCTTCGGTGCCTTGCGGGCTGGTCAACGGCAAGAGCACCAGCAACAGCTGATGATCGCGGTTGTTGCGCAGCGGCAGTTGCAGGTCGAGGCCACGCTGGCTGCGTTCGAACAGACGCGACAGCTCATCGTTGGGGCGGGTCATTTCGAACGCAAATAACCCGGCCGCCAGCTTGTGCTGTTCAACGTCGACCAGCGAACGCTTGAGCTGCAACGTGAACTGCTGCGCATCGGCGTCGGCCAGTTGCAGCACTTGCGGGTCGCGGCGCAGCAGGTCGGCGATATGGCCGGCGAGCAACGCCAACAGGCTCAGGGTCCGATCCTGGAAGGCGAAAAACGGCATTTGCCGCACCGCCAGAATCGCCAGCAGGCGACCTTCGGCATCGATCAGCGGAATGCAGGCCTGCAACGACGAGAACTGCGCCGAGCTGCCGGCATCAATCAATTCCTGACGCACGCTGACCAGTTCGCCGCGCTCCAGGCACAGCTTGACCAGACCGTCTTCGGTGCCCAACGGCCCCATGACGCCAATGGTCGCCAACGCTTGCGGCAAGACATGTTCTTCACGCTCGTCGACGCGGTACAAACCGGCCACGCGCAAGGCGCCGTACTGACCCAGCAGGGTGACAATCGGCTCGGCCAGCGCCACCAGCGCATCACCTTCGTCCGGCATCACACGGAGCTTGTCGCGCAAGCCCAGCAACGAACTGCGCAAGCTCTGATCGCTGCCCGCCACGCGCTGCTCCAGCAGGTCGTGAGAGACCCGCAGAATCTGGTGCGCGCGGGTGAATTCGTCGAGACGATACTGGCGGTAATCGTTGGCCATCTGCAGACGCTGCAAGCGCCGCTCCCACAGATCGCGAACCTCGCCCACCAGCATGCCGCTGACCAGTACGCCGACAATGAACGACGGATCAAGCTGCGCGTAGCCTTCATGCCCGGTGTAGCGCAGGGCGAACAACGCCATCACCAACAGGCTGGCACTGACCAGGCCGCGCACAAAACCGTAACGCACACCAATCAACAGCGGCGCCAGCACCGGCCAGGGAAAACCGGCGTGCATTTGTAACGGGTCCTGCGGCGTCAGCCACAAGCCGAGGCCGATGGCCGCGCCGGTGACCAAAAGCGTTTCCAGCCAAGACACCGGGCCGCTGGCACGCGGCGCGAGGCTGTAATCCATGTGGGGAGAATTCATTGCATTCACTCGAACCGAAGGGCGCCAACAAGTGTGTCGAGCACCGTCTGCGCGGTGCCGGCGAGGCTTTCACGGGACCAGCCGGCGCGGGCGCCGCTTTTGCTCCAGAGCACACGTCCGGTGCTGGCTTCGAGCACGCGCAGGCTGATGCCCACCGCCGGTTCGCCGTCCAGACCGTTCTTGTATTGCCACTCTTCGACGCTGCCGGAGAGCACGTAATCGAGCTTCTGATCGCGGGCCCAATCGAGGGCGCCGGCCAGGCGTTCGTTATCGTCCATCAGTGCTTGCTCGCCCTGAGTGCTGGCCGGGTAGACCCGTGGTTGCAAGCCGTGGCTGCTGAGTACGCTGAGCAGGATTTGCTCACTGCGCTCGCCGGCCTGTGGCGTCTGCGAATAGTTGATCATCGGCACCACGCCCCACTTTGCAGTGCGTGGCAGGTTGGGGCTGGTGTCGCCGGTGAAGCTGGCGCAACCGGCGACGAACAGGACTGCCAGAGCCAGGCTCAGATTACGAATTGCTTGCATCAGTTTTTCTCCCGTAAACATTTCATGATCAGCGTCCGAAGCGCACGCCGTAGCTCACACCCAGTGTTCCGCCGGCCTGCCCATCCCCGCCCTGTGGCGCGGATTGGTAACCGAAGGTAAAGGCCAATTCGTCATCGCCCAGCACTTCGACGCCGATCCCGGTGTTGATGCCGTAGTTGAAGGTTTGATCCAGCCATTGCCAACCCGCCGTCACGTCCACCAGCCAGGTGTATTGCGGACGTGTACGCACCAGCGCGCCCGGCAGACCGCGACGCCATGAGCTGCCGACATACAGTTGACCGTAACGGCTTTGCAGCAGGTCGCTGGCGGTGACAATCGCCGGATCGTCCGAGTTATTGACGTTTTTCACCGGGCCGCCGTTGGCGCTGGACAGGTAACTCAGCTCGCGGTCTTTCACGTTGTTGTGCTGGTAATCGACACCGCTGCGCACGGTCCAGTTCGGCCCGGCGAATTCCAGCGTGTGGTTGTATTCCATCTTCAGTTCCTGGCCGCTGCCCAGGTCATCGCCGGCTCGGGTCGAGAACGATTTCTGCGCCACTTCCCAACTGATCTGATCCCGCGCCGACAAGCCATGACGACCGCCGACCCACAGGCTGTCGTGCTGACCGAAAGCGCGCATCAGGCCGCTGTCTTCGCTTTTGCGATTCCAGTCCAGGCCGGTTTCGATCTGATTGCTGGCGCCCAACTGCCAGATCCGGGAAAGGCCCAGACCATTGCGGTCGTCGTCCTTGCGTTGACTGGTGTCGGCGAACAGTTTGTAGCTGCCGTCTTCGACGAATCGTTGCAGGGTCAGCGCGGCGTTATGCTCGTCGCCCATGCGCGATTCAATCAGTTGATCGCTGTTGTAAGTGCCGTTCTCCAGCTCAACGTCGGCGTACCAGTTATCGCCCAGGTTATGCGCCACTTCCAGGCGCGGCCCGGTGTAATCCAGACCGCCGAAGTCCTGCTGATGCAAGGACAACTGCACGCCTTGCGGCGTCAACTCTTGAAGCTCAACCGCCTGACGGCGCAGTTGCTCACGCACGGCCGCCGGTTGATCGTCACCCAGCGACGACTGGCTGAGGTCAAGGGCTTCGCCGAAGCGACCGAGACGGCTGAGGGCCTGAGCGCGTTGCGCCGGGTTCAAGTCATCACTGGCCAACAGCGTTTCCACTTGCTGCTTGTTACGGCTGCGCAAGGCTTGCTGGATTTGTTCATAACGCTCGACTTTCAAACCTTGGCTGCGCGCCCAATCCAGCCACTGGTCTTTCTGTGATTCCTGGTTCGTCGCGTCGAGACGCGCCAGCAAACGCTCAAACCACAGTTGCAGCATGGCCGGCGAACCGTCGTGCCACTTCGCGACTTCCTGCGCGGCCTTGCCCGGCGAATAACTGCTGGCCATCAGGCGCAACCAGATCCCGTAGCGCTGCGACGACGGCTTGATGTCTTCGCCTTCAGGGCTGCGCAACAGCTTCAGGCGCAGACGTTGCGCGGCATCGCGGTAACCGGCGCTTTCGAGGGCATCGGCGTAGGCCGCGCGCACCAGCCAGTCTTGCGGACTGGTCTTGAGGTACATGCGATACCAGGCCAGTGCTTCGCTTTCACGGCCGAGCAACTGGCTGGCACTGGCGAACGGCAGCCACAGGATCCGGTCTTCGCGCGCCTGCTTGCGCCATTGCGTCAGCAACGGTTTGAGCGCGCTGGTGTCGCCCTGATCGATGTAGAGCCACATCAGGCGCTCGCGGAACTGGTTGTCATCCGGGTATCGCGCCAAGCCCAGCAGGTAAAGCCGTTTGGCTTCCTCGGTTTGCCCTTGCTCTACCGCCAATGCGCCACGGATGGCCATGACCTGAGCTTGCTCGTTAGCGTCCGGGTATTGTTCGGCGTCCTTGAGCAAGGCGGCCACTTGCGTCCAGTCCTGCAAATCCTGGGATTGTTGCAAGGCTTCAACCAGCCGCTGCGGGTTGTGCGTGCGCTGCCAGCTGCCGACCATCAGCGTCAACGCACGCTTCGGATCGCTGGCGCGATACATCGTGATCAACTGACCTTCGTCGCCCAAGGTGAGCGAGCCTCTGAGCGCGAGGAGCCGTTCCAGCGACGTCTGCAACTCGCTGTCGAGTTCCAGATCCCAGGCCAGCGACGAGCGCAGGCTCCAATATTCTTCGTCGGTGATCTTGCGCGTATCGATTTGCATCACCGCCCACGCCGACTGGTTATCAAACAACTTGAGGTAGGTGTTGGCCCAGTCGATGCGCTCGGTGGTGGTCAGCGCAAACCGTTTCGCGTAGGTCTTGTAAGCCTCGGTCTTCTTGGCGTACTGCTCGGTGTTTTCGAGGTTTTGCACCAAGCGGGTCCAGGCCAGGCGATGGGCCGGGTATTTGCTCACGTATGCACGCAGCCACGCTTCAGCCTCGGTCGGCGTGCCACGCGATTCGTGGCCGTAGATCAGCGCATCGAGTTCGACGTCGGTCAGCGCACGCTGGTCCATGATTTGCGCCAGTAACGGGATCGCCTGATCGAAGTCATATTGCTGACTCGCCAGACGCCAAGCGTGTTCGCGGGTTTGCGGGTCTTCGTGCAGTTTCAGCAAGCGAATCCAGTAAGCCAACGCGGCTTCACCGTCGCCACGCCATTCGCCCAGATGCGCCATCTGTTCGATCAGCGCCTGGTCGTCCGGGTGTTCGGCGACGAGTTGCTCGCCCGTTTCCCAGGCACCGGCCAGGTCGCCGAGGGCCAGGCGCATGCTGAATTCCTTGCGCTGGATTTGCGGGTTGTCCGGTTGCAGCACGCGCCACTGATCCAGAAAGCGCTGCGCCAGATCAAAGCGCTTGCTGCCGACCGCGACATCGACGCCCTGCTCCAGCCATGGCGAATCGGCTTGCGGATCTTTCAGTTGCTCCAGTTCATCGGCAAGTACCCGCGCTGCTTGCTCGCCACGGCCGGCGGCCAACAGGCTGTTGAAGGCCAGTTGCGCGTATTCACGACGCTCGGACGCTTGTTGGCTGTCCTGTTTGAGCAGCAGGTAAATGTCAGCGGCGCGCCCCGGTTGTTCACCGCCCAGATACCACTGCGCGGCCGACTTGAGCGACTCGATGCGCAGAGCCGGATCGCGCTCGGCGATTTCTTCGTAGACGCTGGCGGCGAAGGCTGGCGCCTGTAGCGTCAACGCGAGCTTCGCCAGGTTCTGCAACTGCGGCACCGGCAGCATGCGGTGATCGAAGCTTTGCAGGCGTTCGATCAAGGCTTTCTGCGCGACCGGATCTTCGGCTTTCGCCGCTTCCAGGGCATCGAGTTCCAGACGGTAATACGCCTGCAACCCAAGCTCCGGTTTCGGCCAGCTCTCCAGGTATTGACGGGCCTTGGTGTAGTCACCGAGACGGATCAACAGATCGACCAGTTGCAAACGCAAGTGATCGTCATCCGGGTGCGAAGCGAGCAGCAATTCGGCGTAGTTGGCCGACACCGCATCAGGCTCGCGGCCATCGGGCTGGAACACTGCCTCGCGCTGGAACGTTACCCACAGCAGGCCGCCCACGGCCACCGCCACCACCGCCAATGCCCAAGGATTGAGCAGGCGGCTGCTTTTAGTTGCCGAGGAATTAGATGCAGAAGAGTTGACCATGACTCACCTGCTTCATTGGTAATTGAAAAGTCCACAGACCGGCGGATGCCTTGCCTGCAAAATGTTGTCCGGCCACTTCAACCCGGCACGTGCCCGCCGCCCGCACGGAGAAGCTCAGGTCGACCTGCCCGGCGAACGAGAAATCCACCTGGCGCTCATCCACGTAGCGCCATTCCACCAACGGCAGGTTGGCCTCCTCCAGCGCCGGTCGGTTGTCCCGATCAGAGCGCAACACCAGCAACGCGTGATCACTGCTCAGCGCCACATAACGGCCTTGCGGCAAGTCACGCACGCCGGCAACGCCTTGCGAGCGCATCAGGTCCGGCCAGCCCATTTGCGGGTCGAGGCGCAGCGTGCGCAGCGCATCCATCCCGCGAATCTGCCAGGCGCCATCGGCGGTGCGGGCCATGCTCGCCTGATACAAACCGTGCAGACGATCCAGGTAATCGCTCATCCACAGCGACATCGGCTCCTGGGTTTTCATGTAGCCGTAGATCTCGGCCATGGCCTTGATCGACGCCTGCTTGGTGCTCGAATAGAAGTGGTAATACAGGTGCAGGCCGCGCAAGCGGCGCGGGCTGTCGGTGAGTTCGAAGGTATCGATCACATCGCGAAAGCCGTAGTACGGGCCTTTCCACAGGTTGGTGTAGAGGTTTTCGTTGATGATCGGCGCGTAGTACTGCAAGCCGCCTTCGGTGGGACGCAGCAACGGGTTCAGACCGGTCAGCGACGGGTTGGCCTTGGTCAGCATGGTCTCCGCGCCGTTGACGTTCTTCAGCCCGGCGTCATACGCCAGTTTGATGGTGGCCGCCGACGGCAGCGCATCACCCGGCCAGAACACCATCTTCACCGGTTTGTCCGGGGTGGTGAGGTGCTGGTTGATGTAGTCGCGCGAACCAAAAATCTCGCGGCGGAAATCGATTTTGTCGTAGCCCGGGATGGCCATTTTCAGGCCGTATTCCGGGGTGAAATTTTCGCGTTTTCTGGCGGCTTCCGGTTGCATGAAAAACGGATGGCTGAAGGTGTGCGTGGCGACTTCGACTTTCGGGTCAGCGAACAATTCGCGAGCAATCGGCTCCAGTTCGCGGGCAAGGAACGGGAACATCCCGCGCGGCGAAATTTCACCTTCGATCACCGACACCGAGGTCAGGAACGGATTGGGCCGAATGAAATCGTCGAGCACCTGTTTGCCGGCATACGGTGTGCCCCGCACTTCGGCGCGCGAGGGAAAACCATCGCCATCGATGTGCACGGTGGCGATGCGTCGACCGTTTTCAGTGGTGGTGTCCGGGCGCGGTTGCGCTGGCAGGCGCAGGCTGGCTTGCAGGAACGCGAACGGGTCGAGAATCCAGCGGCTGCGTTCGTTGTTCGCTTCGAGAATGTAGGGCGCCAGCGCCAAGCCGCCCCAATCGGCGACCGCCACCGGCGTGAAGGTCTGGCCGTCAGCAGCGGTCAACAGCAGCGCGGCTTTCGGGCCTTTGGGCAGCAGGGAGATCGGTGTCAGGTCACGGGATCGGGGCTGCACCGGTGCTTCGAACGCTCCGATCAGCGCCTTGTCCTGATAGGTAATGCTCAGCGCTTGCGTGCTGATGGGCGTCGAACGATTGAGGCCCAGACGTTTGAGCAGCAGCGGGTCCTGAATCGGCAGACCGGAAAAGAACACCACCGGCACTTGCTCGTCCAGGCGCTTGGCGATCCAGCTGTTGAACGCCGGAGCATCGTCGGGCGGCCCGCTGGTCATCCAGGTAATGACACCGGCGTACAAACCGCTGAAGCGATAGGCCGGCAGGTTGCCGTCGACCGGCAGGTAATCCACGCGATAGCCGAGGTACTCGAGCAAGCCGCCGAGCAACGTGTGCCCGGCGTTGCGGGTCAGGTCACCTTCGCGCGGGTCGTACAGCATCGCCACCCGGCGCGGCTGAACCTCGATGTTGCTGACGCCCATCGAATCCAGCTCGGGCGTACCGATGTACGGAATAAAGCCTTCATCGCGCAGTTGCTTGGCCAGTTTGCGCGCTTCGTCGCGACGCTCCGGCGGCAAATAGTCGATGGCGACCAGCGGAATGCCTTTGGCGCGCAGCGGCTGGATCTGGGTTTCCAGCCACTGGCGATCGGCTTCCGGCACCGGGCGATAGCGCTTGGCGCTGGCATCCCAACCGGCGTGAATCGACTCGACGGCCACGGCAGCGGCGACGCCATCGAGCTCGGGCAGCACTTCAAAGCCACGGTTGAAAAACAGCTTCAGGTTCGGCTGACGCTGGTGCAATTCACGCAGGAAACTGGCGAGCGCCTGACGCTGAGGTTCACGCGCCGCCTCGGGTTGCAGCTGGAAGCTGTCGAGGGTGTCGAGGAACAGCCCCGCGTAGCCTTCGGCTTGCAAGGTCTTGGCGCGACTGAACAAATGCTCACGCCAGGCCGGCGCGGCGAGGTTCATCACCTGACTGTCCCAGGCGCCGTTGCGCACCGGGCTGACGGCGCCGCTGAGGTGGGCCTTTTCGATGTCATCCTTGCTGCCGCTGAACTCGCCGATAGACAGGTAGGCGAACGGCTGGCTGCCCAGATCGCGCAGGGTTTTGACGTCACCCTTGGACATATGCCCCGGCTCGACCACCGACCAGTCGAACTGCGCGAGTTCAGAGATCGGCGGCTGATCGGCGTACCAGAACGTCACGCTGGAGGGTTGTGGCAAGGCAGCGGCCTGGGCGGCCGGGCCACTCACGATTAGCGCGATGGCAGCCAATAGCCGTTTAGCGGCCGAGCGGACACGCGTCCTGCGAAAAACGATTTCCATAACGCACTCTTGAGAATGACTGAGCTGATACCGCTTGAACGTCGGGCAGTGAGCCGAATGCGTTACAAACTGCGGATGAGTTGCGCTAGACCGTCGCCGATTGAAGTCGGTTCCGTCAGCTTGAATCGCTCGAGCAGTCGAGCATTGTTGGCGCGCGAATGGCGAATATCGCCCTGACGTGGCGCGTTATGAGTCACCTGCAAAGGGCTCCCGGTCGCGTTGCCCAATTCAGTGATCAAATCGTTGAGACTGGTGGAACGGCTGAGGCCGACATTCACCGCGCCAGGCTTGGGCTCGTTCGCCTCCACCGCCTGCACCAGAATGCTCACAAGGTCTTTAACGTAGACGAAGTCTCGGGTTTGTCCGCCGTCACCGAACACCGCCACCGGCCGCTCGGCCATGGCCATCTTGGTGAAAATGCTGATCACGCCGGAGTACGGCGACGACGGATCCTGGCGTGGACCGAAGATGTTGAAGAAGCGCAGGATCACTGGCTCCAGGCCATGCTCGCGGCGATAAAAGTCCAGGTAATACTCACTGGCCAGTTTGTCGGCGGCGTAGGGAGTCAGCGGCGCTTTGGGCGTGTCTTCGTCAATCGCCGAGCCTTCGCCGTTGTTGCCATAGATGGCCGCACTCGAGGCAAACACCACGCGCTTGATGTCCGCCTTCAGCATGTTTTCACAGACGTTGAGGGTGCCGACGAAGTTGCTTTGATGGGTGCCGACCGGATCGTCCACCGACGCCTGTACGGAAGCAACGGCAGCCAGATGCACGACGGCGCTGCAATCGCGCATGGCTTGCGCCACCACATCGATGTCGGCGACATCACCGACCACCACGTTCAGGTTGGCATTGCCCATCGGCAAATTACCGACCTTGCCGGTCGACAGGTTATCCAGCACACGCACTTTATAACCCTTGGCCAACAGCGCTTCGACCAGGTGAGAACCGATGAATCCCGCACCGCCAGTGATCAGTACACGCTCGACAAACATGAAGTTTCTTCCTGAAGATTCAAGCGGATTACTGAGGCGAGAGTCCGCTAACAGTGGTCTGTAGACATCGTCGTCCGGACTGATGGCATTTAGCCGATCCTGCCCTCGAATGCGACCGTCCGCCCTTGCGGTTGGTTCAAGATCAGCATTCAAACTGGCACGTCAATGTGTCGTTTCCATGGCGCAAGGCCAGCAAAACGCCGCCGATAATGTGAGATCAAACTGACACTGTCAATACTTTGTCAAATATATCGCCGACCGGTAATTTTCCCGCGAAAACGCCACTAATTTGACGACATTTATTAGTTACAATCTGTCATACAAATGCCACTCCGGAGCGGCAGACTGGGTCTGGGGCGGGGGTTTACATGCTTTTTGGCAAAGGGTCAGAAGAAGGGACGAGGCTGGGGTTGAGCGCAGCAAGCCATCAGCAGCGCTCTCGATTTACCGAAAGGTCATCGCGAACGGTGCAGCGGCCTGCTGAATGGCCCTGACAACATGCGGCGCCCGCTCGTGATGTTGCGGATTACGTTGCAGCACCACTTCCACGGCCGCCAGTAGTGTCTGGATACGCGCTTTGGGCTGGTCGATTTCACACGTCTGCGCGAACTCCAGCAGTCCCTGGCGGGAGGCAAACAATGATTTGTTTCCCGCCAGATCAAGCGCTAACACGTCTTCAGGAATATAGGCCGTGGTGTTGACGATGTCGTATGCCGGCGCCAGGCGCGCATCGCGCTGCGTCGGCACCGAATAGAGCAAGCCAAAGTTCTTAAGGTGAGCATCACCGTTGCCGACGATGCAGCTCAGGGCGACGCTATCGAACAGTTGATCAAGGGATGAACGCTGGTGCTCGGCAGGGCAAAACAGCCGCACCGCTTTGGCGATGGCCGCGTAACTCTTGCTGTACTTCTGATCCGCCGAAAGCCCCATCAACGCGGCCATGTCCTCGAAACCAATCGGGTTCAATTGATCGTCTCGATCAAAGCGACGCATCACAAAGAGCTGCGTATTGTCGGACAGGAAAAACTCCGGCACGGGTATCCCCGCCTCCTTGGCGATGGACATGCAAAGGAACTCGTTGATCGCAAGACCCGGAAATTCTTCACGACCACTTTTTATGATCAAGTCCGACGTTTTCGACGTGACCCGCGCCAGCCCGGCTTCACGCTGTTCAGGCACCAGCACTTTAGGCTGAACACCCGAAATGCCGGCGCGCAGGATGTAGCGATCAAGCAGCTCCTCGAAAAGATCTTCCGTGCCGTCCCACATCAGAATCTCTTCGAGTTTTTCGCCTGGGAATGGGTGATTGGCGAGCAAAGTGTCAACCGTTTCGGAACGCACCTGAACCCGCCCAATCGGTGAGCTACTGCCCGAAAGCGCCAGCAGCAGCATCGGATCAACGTTGACAGTTTTAGCCAAGCGGTTACGCAGTTGTTCCAGGACATAACCTTCAGGCAGGTTCATTTGAAAAATCGGGTGCAGATCTCGGGCTCTGAACTCGTCCGCTCGCACAGGCATCGACAGGCTGATAGCTGCGGGAGGTAATGCATTTTCGTCGTAGCGGAAAATGAAATCCCCGGAACTGATCAGCATCCGGCCGCTGTGCCCTTCAGGCGTACTGACATTGAGTGAATTCATTTTCATTCAAACAACTCCGCAAGTTCTTCAAGCGTCGGCATCGCGGCCGGGACCACGGCGAACTCACAATCAAGTGCGCCCAGTACCCGCGCATAGGCAAGCATGCTGACCGATAAAGTGCCCTGTTCCACCGCAATGACTTTCTGGCGAGTAAGGCCGGCCAGCTCAGCCAGTTTTGCCTGGGTGAAACCTCGATTTATACGTTTTTCGCGTATTAGCTTGCCCAATCGAGAGATTAAAAGAGCGTGGTCCATGTTCAGTTACCGTGACATTTATTGGTGAATGTAATGTATTCAGGACATTTAATCGACTCCAAAACCCAAATTCGCTTTTACCTCAAGCCAAACCCCAACGAAAATTGCCTCAAAGTCCACTTGAAACAAGGCAAGCATGCCCGCGAGTCGTCGGCCTCGGCGAGTGGGATGACGAGTGATTTGGCGAGGTATCTGACGGAGGCCGCATTCGGGATATCGCGATGGCGCAGGTTGGGAGGATGGCAGTGGCGGTTCGTGGCGCCGTCGTGAGCCTGCGCAGGCCTGGTAGCACAGATCAGAAGCGATAAGAAATCACCATTCTTAAAGCACCACAAAAATTCCGACAATTTTAAGTAATTAATGAATAAGCATAGTCACCACCACTAATGACCACTTATCTTTCTCGCTACTTCCTTCAATCTATCATCGCTTTCACGAACATGATCATGATCATGATCATGATCATGATCATGGGAGGATATGTAGCCTTCGTAATTTAGAAAAAATTTATCAACATTAGATTTAACTTCACTCCATTCTGTCTTACCGCCAGTACCATGCATTGGAAATAACTTTGAATGCACATGGTTGACTCCAAACCCTTCAAAAATCATCCCGGTCCGGCCAACATCATTGAATGCTTGGTCTATTAACCTCGCTACCTTTTTTGAGGCAATAACTAACTCTCCGAGCGTTATGTCGTCAAGGTCAAAGGCATAACTGGGGTAATGCTTTTTAGGTAAAACCACACTAAACCCCTCAGTATTTGGATAGATTGATAGTATTGCTATATATTTCTCATCTTCCCATATTTTGTGGCCTGGAGATTTTCCACTGACAATATCGCAAAAAATACACGGCATTTTGGCATCAGCCTCTTACTGATTTTCTTGGAAACACCATCGAATCCCAAAGATAGTTAAGACCTTGCGACCAGTTTCGGTTTGGGATTTTGCCAATTACATAATTGATCGTAAACGATGCAATCATTCCAGCAAGTTCAGTATTCGAAGGCCCGAAACTTGGACCAATAAAACCTGGATTTCGGCCATTGAATTTCATCAATAAAACAATTACTTCGAGTGAGGGATGCCCGCGCCTGCCAGGTTCAATGCTGTCAGCGAACCGATTCCACCACAACCAAATAATCAGCACTTTCAGCGCATCAAGCCTATCTACTGCCAGGAGCAAGTCGTGACAGTTCTTGGCACGGCCCAACATGCAGGAAGTAGTCCGATTTGTTCTGCTCGCTCGGCTTGTTATCTGTTGCAAAACTCTGCGCAGCAAAAAGCATTAAACCAACAGCTGTAATATTTCGCATATTAAAATCCATTTATATTATTCGAAAAGAAGAAGCCATCGAATGCTAACAGGCGCAACGAGATGAGTTCAAGTCTTATTATCATCTACACATCGTACTGCCTGATTCTACGGAGCCACACCGTTCAAGTGAACCTGATACAAAGCAAACATGAAGTTTCGTATGCGCAACATCTAAAGTGTAATATCGCGTTTACGAAACATTGACATACAACCCTACTTCAAAATAATTAACGTCCCCGCCATCCTGTCCAAACAACTGTTGCCAATGGCATTCCTTTCCAAGGCATGGCTGAGCTACGCCTGAAAACAGATTGCCAAGCGAAGATTCAATCGCGCCCCGAATACCTGAAATAAACCCGCAAAGCCCATCTACACTCAGCTCAAACTCGCCTAAAACGTCGATCAAAAGAGCCCCCATGACCACCCTCAAAGACCGCTTGAAGCAGGGCAAAGACGCTCGAAAGAAATGCCCTCGCAGCACTCAGGCCGCCACCGGAAAAATCAATCGCGACCCGCTGCCCCTGATCAAGCGTTCCAGCGAGGGCCGGGTTAATTCTCTGATCGAGTTGCGTTACGGGCGCATGCTGGTCTCGCCGTTCGCTTTCTACCGTGGCAACGCACTGTTGCAGGCGCACGATCTGGCCGGGACGTCGAACATGGGGCTGGTGTCGACGATTTGCGGTGATTGTCATTTGATGAACTTCGGCGGTTTCGCCACGCCCGAGCGCAATCTGCTGTTCAGCGTCAACGATTTCGACGAGGTGCATCCCGGCCCGTGGGAGTGGGATGTCAAACGCCTGGTGGCGAGTTTCATGGTGGCCGCGCGCGACTTGCGTCATGGCGAAACCGTGGAAGAAAGCGTCTGCCGCGAGGTGGTCGCCGCGTATCAACAGACCATGGTCGAGTGCGCCGAGCAGAGCGCGCTGGAAAACTGGTACGAGTCCATCAGTTACGACGATCTGCGCCAGCAAGCGACTAAAGCCACGGTGGAACACGTCGAGCGCGCCATCGCCAAGGCCGAGCGCCGCACGCATGCCGAGCTGCTGCCGAAAATCAGCGAGCGTGACGCCCACGGGCGCCTGATCATTCGCGATGACCTGCCGGAAATTTTCCACCTGCACAAAAACACCACGCTGCTGGATGCCGACGATGACTGGCTGCGACTTGCCGACTGGCGACCGCTCTACGAGACGTTGATGGGCGACTATCGCAACACGCTGCAAGCTGACCGACGCGGGCTGTTGTCGCGTTTTCAGGTGCAGGACATGGCGTTCAAAGTGGTCGGTGTCGGCAGTGTCGGTACTCGCTGCCTGGTGGCGCTGCTGACCGACGAGCAAGAGTTCCCGCTGTTCCTGCAATTCAAAGAAGCGCGGCGCTCGGTGCTTGCCGACTATGTAAAGGCCAAGTCCCGCGTGCGCCACAACGGGCAGCGTGTGGTCGATGGCCAGCGGTTGATGCAATCGGCCAGCGACCTGTTTCTCGGCTGGACCACCGGCCCCAACGAGCGGCACTTCTATGTGCGTCAATTGCGCGACATGAAAGTCTCGGCCGAACTGGAAACCTTCGACGCCGAAGCCTTTGCGGCCTACGGACGGATTTGTGGTCGCGCCCTCGCCCGTGCCCATGCCAAAGCGTCCGGGCATGCGGCGCTGATCAGCGGTTACATCGGCAAAAGCGATGCGCTGGCCGATGCACTGCTCAAATATGCGAAGGCATATGCCGAACAGAACGACCGCGACTTCGAACGCTTTCAGCAGGCGTGTCGCAAGGGGCGATTGCGTGCCCGTTCCGAGGCAGACTTTGCGGCGGATCACCTGCCGTAACCGCACTGGCCCGTGGCTGTTGATCTACATGAACTTTTCTTCACCCCACGGCCGTGCGGTAACCGGTACATTGCCCTCGCTCATTCAAGAAACTACGGTTTGCCCGCTCTCCCCGCGGGCTTTTTTTTGCCTGTCAAAAGCCCGTGGTGTTTGAGTTTTCATCGCGCCCGGGCAATTCTTGCGTTCCATCCCCCGACACCCGGTGCGCTCGATGTCACTGCTGACCCTGCCCTGCAAACGCCTGACGCTGGCGGTCCTCAGCCCCGATCAGGCCTCGATCGAAAGCGATTTCTACCAACGCAATCAACGGCATCTCGCCCGGTGGTCGCCGATTCGCCCCGCCGATTACCACAGCCCTGAACACATCCGCCCGCGCCTCGAGGTCCAAGCCAGTGCTTTCCAGGCCGGGCTGGCGGTGCACTTCGCGCTGCTGGATCCGGACAACGGGCAGATGATTGGCGCCTGCAATTTCAGCGGCATTACTCGCGGGGCGTTTCAGGCTTGCTATCTCGGCTACCACATCGACGAATCCCGGCAGGGCAAGGGTTTGATGCACGAAGCGCTGGAAGCGGGCATCGGCTACATGTTCGATGAGCAGAAACTGCACCGGATCATGGCCAATTACATCCCTGGCAATGAACGCAGTGCGCGATTGCTGGAACGCCTGGGATTTGAACGTGAGGGTTATGCCAAGGCCTACCTCAGTATCGCCGGGCGCTGGCAGGATCATGTGTTGACGGCGTTGATCAACGCTCACTTCGAAACCCCGGAACAGCGCTGGTCCAGACCGCTTTCGTAAAACTTCATCTGCCGTTCACATTTCGTTCAGCTCACCTTGCCTATGCTCGGGTTTCCCGCCCCCTGCCCGGTCACCAGAAACCATGTCGCGTCCCGCCACTTCTCTGTTTCTGCTTGCTGCCTTGCTGTTTTTTTTCGCGCTGGGCAACCATCAATTACAAGGCTCCACCGAGGCGCGGGTGGCCGGCATCGCCATGCAAATGCACCTGGATAACGACTGGGTGACGCCACGACTGTTCGGCGAACCGTTCCTGGAAAAACCGCCGTTGAGCCTGTGGCTCGACGCCGGGGCGATCCGCGTATTCGGAGGCACGCCGTGGGCGGTTCGGCTGGCCTCGGCACTGGCGGGGTTGTTTACCGTGATGACGCTGTACGCGCTACTGCGGCAGTTGGGCCGACCGAAAATGATTGCCTGGACGGCGGGCATGTTGCTGGCGACCATGGCCAGTTACTGGAGCAACGTGCGCGGCGTGGGTGAAGACGCATTGCTCGCCCTTGGCGTGACCCTGGCGTTGCTGGCGTTTTTTGAAGGTCAGAGACCGGGGCAACGCCGACCCGACCTCAGTAACGCGCTGCTGTTTACGCTCGGGATTGCCATCGCCACCTTGAGCAAAGGTGTGTTGGGGCTGGCGATGCCAGGGGTTGTGATCTTCGCGTACTTGCTGGCTGAATCCCTGATCGACAGGCGCGTGACCCTCTCGAAATGGCTGCGCCCCGGGCTGCTGACGATGCTCGGGCTGATTCCGCTGCTGCTCTGGCTTGCCGTGCTGTATCAGCGCGGCGGCGGGCAAGCGCTGGCCGAAGTGCTGCTGACCAACAGCGTCGGACGCTTCAGCGGCTCTTTCGTCGAGGCCGGGCATTACGAACCGTTCTACTACTACCTGACCAAACTGCCGCAAGCGTTTTTGCCGTGGAACATCCTCGTGTACCTGGGGCTGTGGCACTTTCGCAAAAGCCTGGTGGCCAATCGGTATTTGCTGTTTTTCACCCTGTGGATACTGGCGCAGTTCGTGATGCTGACGTTGGCATCAAGCAAGCGCACGGTGTACCTGATGTCGATGACACCAGCCGCTGCCGTGATCGCGGCGGAGTATGCGAGCGTGTTGTTCGAGCGGCTGAAACACCGCGCGCCGATACGCCGACTGGCAATCGGGGTGCTCACTGTGGCCATCGGCAGCTACCTGATCGCCGCGCAATGGACGCTGCCTCATGCTGATCGCACGTTGTCGTTCCTGCCGTTGACCGAACACATTCAGACGCTGCAAGCCAACGGGCATCAGGTCGCGCTGTTCCAGGCCAACGAACGGGTGGGCGGCGCCAGCGTGTTCTACACCCGGAGCATGCTCAAGGGGTTGGACACCGAGGCGCAACTGCATGAGTTCCTGACGGCGTCACCGACCCACGTCGCGGTCATGGCCGGTGACACCGAACCGGCCCCGCCACTGAACGTGCTCAAGACAATGAAGGTCGGACGTCAGGCTTACTACTTTGTAAGTCAGTAGGCGCATCCGCTCGCTCTGACTTTTTCAGCACCGGCAACTCCAGCCGTGCACGCCCGTAAAACGCCAGCGCCGTCAGCAGGCACGACAGCCACACGAAGATCCCGGCCCAGAAGGTGTGGGACATGTAATGCCAGCCTTGCAACACCCGGGTGGTGCCGTAGATGAAACCGAGCAACAGCGCGCCGACCATCAATGCCTTGGCGTGGCGCCAGCGGTAGGCACGCGCGACGAAGTACAGCGCGAGCATGGTGAAACCGCCCGATGCATGGCCGCCAGGCCAGCAGCGGCCATCGCCCGCTTCCTTGAACAGCTGGAAGTTGTTGTACCACTCCAGGTGCGCAATTTTGCCGCCGTACAGCGTCGTCTCAATCGGGCAGTACACGCTGGTGTGCGCCTTGAGGAAGTGAATCACGCCGGTGCAAATCGCAAACGCGAAGACCACGAACAGAAAATCCCGACGATGCTCGCAGGCGAACCGCAACACAGGCGCGGCTTTACTCCGTTGCAGAAAGTTGTCCAGGCGCGGACGCTTGTGCGTTTTGAGCAACGGCCAGACAAACGACAGCATCGCGCCGACCAAGGCGATTTCAGCGGTCCAGTTCGGGATGATGCGCGCCCACTTGTGGGTGATTTTCTCGAAGAGGTGCACCTTGTCGAGGGGGAAGGTCTGGGTGACGGGATCAAACAGCAGATTGCTGAAGGCAATGTCGATGCGGGTCATGTCGAACATCAGGAACACCACGGCCGCGCAGACCAATGGAATTGCGAAGTTCGCCGCGTAAAAGCGCGTGCGCGAAGAGGTCAGCATTGTGCATCCCGAACCGGAGGAACATTCATTCGCTGGTCACCGAGCGCCAGTCCGGGGCTTCAATGAAACCCAGCACCTGTGGCGCTTGTGGTCGTTCGGCGGAGATAAACAAAGAGGCGCCGTAGCCGAGGCTGGAGGTGCGCAACTTGAGGTCTTTTTCGAGCTGCGCCATGCATTCGCTGTGGGTCACCAGAATCAAGTTGCGACCGGCCACTTTGTGCGCCAATGCGTCGCGCAACATCGTGCCTTTGCAACTGATCAACCAGTCCTCGCCGACGCCGACCTTGTTGAACATGTAGCCAGCCGTCTGCGCGGTGCGAATCATCGGGCTGTTGTAGATATCGGTATTGTCCAGCCCCAATTGTTCGAAATGCGCACCGACATTTACCGCGACGCTGCGCGAGCGAGCGGTGATGCCGTCGTTGCCGCTCAGGCACGCAGCCTTGGAGTGATCACAGCGCTCGACGTGACGCACCAGCACAATCATCTCGCCCTTGGCCCAACCGGATAACAGTGCCTGGGCGCCGGCCACATTACCGTGGGCCAGGTCCGGCGCAGCGGCGGGTCGCAACAGCCACACGGTCAACGGGATCACCAGCAACGCCGAGGCCAGCACCACGGCGGTATTTCGATAGCGAGCAAAACGGCTCAGGTTAATCGAGCGTTTTACGCCGAACAGACTCAGTCTCAATTCCACATCAGGCCGCCTCGCCGGCATGCATCACTGTCATTTGATGCCGCGAGGATAGAAAGGCGTCCGTTGGCTGCGAGTGAAACGCTTGTGAAAAAAAGCTTAAGGGCCCGCCAGACGACCGCCGCTTTCGATAATGGCTGCACACGCTGGCAAAACTTCGATCGGTGATTTGTCCTACAAAAAACCTTTCAGCTCTCGCAAATGCTGCCGATACAAGCGTGCTACTCCCTTGCTGGCTCCCAAAAACAACAATCTCCAGCCAACTGACGATCAAGAAGTACAACGTTCCTGGAGGAATTGTGATGAATAGCTGGTTCGGCAACATCAGCGTGAATATGAAACTGGGCCTGGGATTCGGCCTGGTCCTGGCGCTGACCTGCGTCCTCGCCCTGACCGGCTGGACGAGCCTGGGCAGTCTGATCGACCGCAGCAACTGGATGAACGACATCACCCAGCTCAATGCCGGCCTGACCAAGCTGCGCGTGGTTCGCCTGCAATACATGCTGACCAACGGCGACGAAACCGCCGCGCAAACCGTGCAAACCACACTCGACGCTTTCTCTGCCCAGCAGCAAGCGTTGCAGTCAAGTTTCAAAAGCCCGGAGAACCTCAAGCTGCTCAAAGAGCAAGGCGCGGTCGTTGTGGCTTATCAGGCGTCCCTGAACAAAATGCGCAGCGCCTACCGCACCGGTAACAGCGCCCGCGACGCCATGGGCGCCAACGCGGAGACCGCCAGCGCGCTGATCAACTCGATCAACGCCAGCGTGAAACAACTGCCGCTGAGCGATCAGCGCTCGGAACAATTCCAGGCGATCACCGCCGCCAAGGAAGCGTTCATGCTGGCCCGCTACGAAGTGCGCGGTTATACCGCCAGCGCCAATGCCGACACCGAACAGAAAGCAGTCGCCCAACTGGACGTCGCCATCGACGGCCTGAAACAACTCAACACTTATTTCGCCGACAGCCAACAAGACACGTTGCGTCAACTGGAAACGGCGCTGAGCAACTACCGCAGTGCTTTGCAGGCCTTTAAAAACGCCACCAACGACACGGTGCAATCGCGCAAGGAATTGACCGATCAGGGCGCCGCCATCGTGAGCCTGAGCGATCAGCTGTATCAGATCCAGGTCGAACGCCGTGACGCCGAAAGCGCCCAGGCCCGCACCCTGCAACTCATCAGCGCGTTGCTCGCGCTGCTGGTCGGCGTGATCGCGGCGGTGATCATCACCCGTCAAATCACCGGCCCGTTGCGCGACACCCTGGCCGTGGTTGAACGCATCGCCAGCGGTGACTTGTCCCAGGATGTCCAAGTCACTCGTCGCGACGAACTCGGCGTGTTGCAGCAAGGCATCGCGCGCATGGGCGTGACCCTGCGCGACTTGATCAGCGGCATTCGCGATGGCGTCACGCAGATCGCCAGCGCTGCCGAAGAATTGTCGGCGGTGACCGAGCAAACCAGCGCCGGGGTGAACAGCCAAAAGATCGAAACCGATCAAGTCGCCACCGCGATGCACGAGATGACCGCCACGGTGCAGGAAGTCGCGCGAAACGCCGAGCAAGCCTCCCAGGCAGCCGCCGCCGCAGACGGTGAAGCCCGCGAAGGCGACAAAGTGGTCAACGAAGCCATCGCCCAGATCGAACGCCTGGCCAGCGAAGTCGTACGCTCCACCGAAGCCATGAGCGTGCTGCAACAGGAAAGCGACAAGATCGGCAGCGTCATGGACGTGATCAAAGCTGTCGCCGAACAGACCAATCTGCTGGCGCTTAACGCGGCGATTGAAGCTGCGCGTGCCGGTGAAGCCGGCCGTGGTTTTGCGGTGGTGGCCGATGAGGTCCGAGGCCTGGCCCAGCGCACACAGAAATCCACCGAAGAAATCGAAGGCCTGGTGGCCGCGTTGCAAAATGGCACCCATCAAGTGTCGGCCGTGATGAACAACAGCCGTGCCCTCACCGACAGCAGCGTCGCCCTGACGCGCAAGGCCGGTGTGTCACTGGAAAACATCACCCGCACGGTGTCCAACATCCAGTCGATGAACCAGCAGATTGCCGCCGCTGCCGAACAGCAAAGCGCTGTCGCCGAAGAGATCAGCCGCAGCATCATCAATGTGCGCGATGTGTCCGAACAGACCGCCGCCGCCAGCGACGACACCGCTAAATCCAGTGTTGAACTGGCGCGCCTGGGCGGTCAGTTGCAGCAGATGGTCAGCCACTTCCGGGTTTGACCTTCACTTTGCGGTGAATGAAACAACCATTCGCGAGCACGCCCGCTCCCACAGGTACGGGGTCGAACACAACATTTGTGAACGACCCCAGTTCCCTGTGGGAGCGAGCTTGCTCGCGAATGCGTCAGGTGAGTTACCGCGTCCCGCGCTGACGCAAGGCCGACGGCATGAAGTACGCTTCTTCCGGCACCGGCTGGGCGAAGTCGACGGTTTCCGGCTCTTCGTTATCCAGGTTCTGCACGTAGTAACGACGCGCCTGCAAGTCGTGGAACACGTCGAGTGCGCTCCAGGTGGTGGGCAGGTCGTAGAAGTTTTTCAGGTAGGCCATCGACACCCGCCACAACTCGCCTCGGCCGTCATATTGATCGACCAGTGCGGCGCCCCAACTGTCTTCGTCCAGAAACAGCACGCGTTTGGAATAGATATGCCGCGAGCCCGGCTTGAGCGTGCCTTCGACGACCCACACCCGGTGCAACTCATAGCGGGTGTATTGCGGGTTGAGATGGCCGGGGGTGAGCAATTGCTCGTACTTCACCTCGGGGCTGCCAACCTTGTAGCTGTTGTAGGGAATGTAGATTTCCTGCTTGCCCTTGAGCTTCCAGTCGTAGCGGTCCGGCGAGCCGTTGAACAGGTCGGTATCGTCCGCCGTGCGCAAGCCGTCCGACGAAGCGATGGGCGTGTCATACGCCAGGTTCGGCGCCCGGCGCACGCGACGTTGGCCGGCGTCGTAGACCCAGGCCTGACGCGGGTCTTTGAGCTGGTCCAGGGTCTCGTGGATCAACGCGGCACCGCCGGCCAGCCGGGCCGGGCTTTTCACGAACGCCAAGTAGTAGAACAGGATGTTTTTCAGGTCGGCAAACTGCCCGCCCGGGCGATAGTAATTGAACAGCCCCTCTTGCTGCGACGTCACCAGGGCGAAGCTGCCGTTGCGCTGTACCGGCGCTTCGGAGGCGCGGCGCACCACGTAGATGCCGCGATAACGAGTGATGTGGTTCCACAGCGCCTCGATCCCGTCCTTGGGTACCGGGAACGGCACGCCGCCGTAGGCATCGGCAAATCCGGTACCACCGTCGAGCAACTTGGCCGAGGTCGCATTCTTGAAGGTGTTGTCGTACAGCCACTGCGGCGCCGAACCCGAGCGGCGAGAAGGATAGACCGGCATCTGGAAGGTGTCGGGGTAAGCGTTGAACAGCGCAATCTGGCCTGGGCTGAGGTGCGCCTTGTACTGCTCAAGGTTGGCCTTGGTGATGGTGAACAGCGGTTTGTCCGCGGCATACGGGTCCGGGTGATGCTGGCCCGGTTTGTAGCCTGCCGGTGCCTGGGTAATGCCACCGACCCAGGCCGGGATGGTGCCGGCGGCGTTGCCGGCACGCTCGGCTCCCATCGGCGTCAGGGTGGTTTTCAGTTGCTCGGCTTGCTGCGGCGTGATGGCCGCCAGCGTGTTGCCGGCGGCGAGGCCAAGCACCAGCGCCAGCGCGATCCTGGTCAGTCGTGAAGTGTGAAACATGATCGTTCTCCAAAGTACAAAACCTGTGGGAGCGGGCTTGCTCGCGAAGGCGATGTATCAGGCGACATCCGTGTTGAATGTGCCGGCCTCTTCGCGAGCAAGTCCGCTCCCACACTGGGTCTGTGTGTAGCAATCAAAGGAAGTACTTGATGTTGAAGCCGACGTTGTCACGGTCGCGCAGACCGTTGTCCCGCCCACCGCCGTAGAAATTGGTGTATTGCAGTTCGGCTTCCAGCTTGTTCTGGTAGTTGGCCTTGATCCCCAGGGTGTAGGCCTTGCGGCCCTCGATGGTGTTGCCCGCCTGGTAACTGTTGCCTTTGAAGTCATCCTTGTAGACGACGTAGGGCGAGACGTTGACCCCGGCATACACGTCGTTCCAGGTGCCGTTGAACATGGCGGTGTAGCTATAGGAATTGCGGTTGACCTGATCGCCGCGATCACCGCCGGACACATAGGAAAAGTTACCGGTGCCGGCGTAATAACGGTCGCTGCCGTCATACGCGGTGTATTGCAGGCTGCTGCCGCGCAGGTGCTCGGACGCCAGCTCGAACACGCCGAACATCGAGTCGAACGACAGGCTTGGGCCGAAGTTGTAGATGCTGCCCAGGGACGTATTGAACGCCTCCACCCGCTCGGCGTTGTTGATTTGGCTGTCGAGCGTGACGCTTTGCCCGCCGATGTTGATGGTCTGGCCGGCCGCCGCCGCGGCAGCGCCGTGGGCCAGGTCGCCGATCAGGTCGTTGGTGGCGGCGACGCCGATGGGCAAGTTCGGCCGATAGGCCACTTCACCGAATACCGACGCCTGGCCCAGGGTGGTGTTGAAACTGAAGCCGTACATGCGGATGTCTTCGGCGTAGCGACGATGCGCCTGAATATTGCCCAGCACATCGGCTGTCGCCAGACCGTTGGCCAACTGCCCGGCCTGACTGCCGGCGACACCGGTCAACAGGTTGGTCAGGGCGTTCATATCGATGCCCTTGTAACCCCCCAGGTCAGCGGAAACGGTCGGCTCCTTCGCGTGGTAATTGACCATGTACAAGCCGAACTCGGTGCTGTTGAGTGCTTCGGCGATGTAGCGAAAGGCGAAGCCGAACTGGCCGTCGTTGCGCGCGTTGTAATCCTTGCCGACCGAGGCCACTTTGAGGGTGTTGCCGAAGGCCGGCGTCACCCCATTGGCGTAAAGGCCAGTGGTGCGCAGGGCCTGGTTGAGCAACGGGTTATCGCCCAGCGCGCTGTACAGACTGATCACATTGCCGAAGCCGGGCACCGGCGTGTCCAGCGCGGTCCCGGTGAAGTTGTTGTAGGCGGTGTTGCCACCGTCGGCGAACAGGTCCGTTTGCGAGTAGAACGTGCCGACCGGGTCGATGCGGGTCTCCTTCCAGTTCATCTGGTAGAAACTTTCCATGGTCAGGGTGTCGGTCAGGCCGATGTTGAAGCTGAGCGCTTCCACCGGTATCAGCACTTCCTTGACCTCGGCCCCCGGCAAACGGTACTTGGCGGCGTCCACCGGGTTGGTGGTGTTGACCCCGCCGCGATAGAAAATCCCTTCGCCCCAGTTGAACACCTGACGCCCCAGGCGTGCGGTGACCGGCATCTGCGCCACGTCCCAATTGCCATAGACGTAGGCATCGAGCATCTCCACCCGGCTGCCGGCAATGTCGCGGGTCTGGGCGGTGAAGTGGTCGTCCTGCGGGTAACTCTGGCTCGGTTGCGACGGGCTGTTGTTGCGGTAGTAGTCGTTGCGTTTGTCCATCAGTTGGGTGTCATAGAACGCGGTGCCGCGCACGAACATCCCGTAGTTCTGATAGTTGGCCTCAAGCTCCGAGGTGATTTTGTAGACCTCGGAAACCAGCCCGGTATCGAAGTTGCGATTGCCGTCGTTGGTGTTGACGTCGTCGTTGTTCTTGTCCCGGCCCTGGACCCGCCACAAGCGGCCATAGGACAACGTACTGTCAAACGAGCCGGTGACCTGTTTGTCCAGCACGCTGAACTCCATGGCCTGCGCCCCGTCGACTGCGCACAATTGCAACAGCCCCGCCAGGCCGACTCCGGGTAGCGCCGCGCCAGACAGGCGCAATCGAATCCTCATGGTCTGTTTCTCCTTCCCTATTATTTTTTTTATATCCGGCCAACGGTGTTGCGATGGTCAGGGCGCCAACCCCGCGCTGACATAAATCCGGCTGTGCGCGCCGAAATGCCCCAGTAGCGTGAACAGTTGCTGGTTAAGTGCCGGATGGTCGTAGCTTTCGCGCGCCAGCTGATTCGCAGCGCTGAAATCGCTGGTGATCGGCGCAGTCTCCAGCCACTGGCCGATGGCCTCGTCAAAGGCTGCGGAATCGTCGGCGGACTCGGCGCTCACCACGTTGCGCAGGTAATCCACCGAGTACGCTGGATAACGGACGTCTTGCGAGAGATCGGCGTAAGCCTGGAGCATCGGATGGGCCTGACCGGCACGCAGCAAGCGCCGCAGCCAGGCCGCCTGATATTTCTCCACTTCCATGTGCCGGGTGGCGACTCGCTCGATGGCCGCATGCTTGTCGGCATCGAAGCCGGCCAACGCCTTGCCTTCGATCAACAGCAGGCTCGCCAGCTCGACGCCGGGCAGCGGTTTGGCGTGATAAGGCTGGGTCAGGTCTTGAACGTGGTGCAGGCCCCAGCCGAGAAAACGATAACCCCAGTAAGGGTGGCCACTGGCAAACGCCAGTCGCGCCAGCCCCATGTACTGGTAGGCGCGCCAGTCCGGCCAGCTGCGTTGAAGAAATCCGGCAGCGGCATAGACCACCGCGTTTTCATGGAAGAAGCCCATGTGGAACGGCGCCTGGGAGCTGTACTGAAAACGCGCATCGCCGAACGGTTGCGGCCCGAACTCGTACAACGCGCCGACCTCGCCGGGGTTGTCGCTGAACAGGTTGATGTCGTGGCCGTAATCAGGCTCGTCGGCGGCACTGGCGAGCACCGTCAGCGGCGCGACTTTTTCGCCGTCGGCCACGCGGATGAAACGCTGGCGGTTCCACGGCGAGAGCGTCTGTTCGACCATCACTAGCTCGGCCTTGAGGTGTTCACGCCCGGGCACGTCCTTGCCTGGCAGCGGCTGGATGACCATCGCCAAGTGAATGTACGGATTGATGCGCAGCGCGGTCAGGAAGTCGTGCCGCAAATTTTCTCCAGGCACGGCGGGCAGTCGCAAGCTGTCGGGGCGCGGCGGGTACTGGGCGAAGTGCTCACGGGCGAAACGCTCCTGTTCATCCAGCAGCGCGCTCACGGCGCCGTATTGCTGCGCGAGAAATTGCTCCAGCGGCTCGACTTCAACCTGAGGGGCTTCGCGCAAGGCCGGTAGATCCTGCAAGGCGAGGTAGCTGCCCACCGTATGGTTGGACCAGCCCCAGGCGGTCGGAACCGTTCCACACAACAGCAGCAGGAGAAATGTCAGCTTCATCGCAGGGGTTCTTGTTGGAGTTGTAGTGGGGTTGAGCCTAACAACCGACTCCGCCCCTGACACTGTCCAAACTCACCAGAAAAGTTCTCCGATAGCGCCATATTCACCGGCCAAAAAAACACCGCCGGCCATTGTGGGAGCGGGCTTGCTCGCGAAAGCGGTACGTCAGTGAAATCAACGGTGACTGACACGGCGCCTTCGCGAGCAAGCCCGCTCCCACAGGGGACTTCGGTGTTTTCTTAAGCCGGGTAGCCGGTGATCTTGCGGATGCTTTGGTACAACGGCTTGAGCTGTCGGTACATGCGCAAGTAGACGTCTTTGTACAGTCGCTGATAGACCTTCTGCGCCTCGGGCTGCGGCGTGAATACCGCGCCGACCCGGGTCATGGCCGCCATTGCCGAAGCAAAATCGGCGTGCAGCCCAAGCCCGACCGCGCAGCAAATGGCCGCCCCCAGGCCAGACGCTTCGTAGACATGTGGACGCTCGGCCGGCAGACCGAAAATGTCCGCCGTCAGTTGCATCGCCGCATCACTCTGCGAGCCACCGCCCGCGACGCGCAAACGCTTGATCGACACCTTCGAACGCTTCTCGATATTTTCCATGCCCTGACGCAAGGCATACGCCAACCCTTCGAGGATCGCCCGATAGATGTGCGCGCGGGTGTGCACGTCGCCGAAGCCGATCATCGCGCCCTTGGCTTCCACGCCCGGCTCGCGAATGCCGGGCGACCAGTAGGGTTGCAGCGTCAGGCCCATGGAGCCCGCCGGCACCGCATTCACCAGCGCATCAAACAATTGCTCGGGTTCGATGCCCTGCGCTTTGGCCTGCTGCATTTCCCGCAGGCCGAACTCGTTCTTGAACCAGCTGACCATCCAGTAGCCGCGATAAATCATCACCTCGCAGTTGTATTGGTTCGGCACCGCAGACGGGTAAGGCGGAATCAACGGGACGATTTCCAGGTAGCGCGAGCGGGTGCTGGTGATCGTCGCGGTGGTGCCGTACGACAGGCACACCGTATGCGCGTCAACCACGCCGGCGCCCAACACTTCGCAGGCCTTGTCGGCACCGGCAGCGATCAGCGGCAAGCCCTCGGGAATGCCGGTGTGACGGCTGGCCTCGGCGCTGATGTGGCCGAGGGTTTCGCCGGGTTTGTGCAGCGTCGGCAGTTGCTCGGGACGCACCTTCAGCGCCTGCCATTTCCAGTCGCCAGGCGCGGCCCAACGCAAGCGTTTGAAGTCGAACGGCAAGTAGCCGACGCAACACCCCACCGAGTCGACAAAACGACCGCACAACCGGTGGGTGAGAAACCCCGAGAGCAGCAGAAACTTGTCGGTCGCCGCCCAGATGTCAGGCTGGTGGCGCGCGATCCAGTTGGCCTCGGCCTGCGCGCGAAAATAATCCACGGTGGCTTGCGCGCCGACCAGTTTGAACAGCCAGCCCCACGGTCCCTTGATCCCGCCCTCGACCTCGCTCTGGCGTTGATCGAGCCACAGAATCGCCGGGCGCAGCGCTTTGCCTTGGGCATCGACGTTGATCACCGTGCCGCGCTGGGTGGTCAGCGAGACGCCGGCAATCTGTGAACGGTCGATGCCGGTTTGCTGCCATAACTGCTGGCAGGCCTCGCCCAGTTGTGCCCAGTAATATTCCGGGTCCTGCTCGGCCCAGCCCGGGTGGGTCGAGTAGTAGGCCTGCAAGTCGACCTTGCCTTTGCCCAGCAGATTGCCCTGCAAGTCGAAGAGCAGCGCGCGCACGCTCTGGGTGCCGTTGTCGATCGCCAGCAGGTAACGCTTGTTCGGGTGGTTATCCATGGAGCTCTCTTCAATGGGCATCAATGCGCGGCATCCGGCAAACCGTGATGGCGTTGCCACAACGCCTTGTAACGCTGCAGTTCCTGCTGCCAATGCTCATCGTCCCAGCCCAGTCGTGGCTGACAGAGTTGGCGAATGGCCGGCCAATAATCCTCGCCACCTCGCGCCAGCAACAGGCCCAGGCGCGTGCGACGCAGCAGCAGGTCATCCAGGTGCAGGACCATTTCGGTGTCGCAGGCAAAGGCCAGTTCCGCCCACAAGGTGTCGGTGGCGCCGACGCGGTCATGGCCCAATTCTGCGATCAGTTGCGCCAGCCTCGGCAGGTCACGGCCATGCCGACCGGCCAGGCGCCGCCATTGACGGGCGCCGAGCCCGGCAATCGCCAGCGGCGGCACGGCGGCAAACACCGGCGCGCCGTCGTCGCTGAAGGGGCGCCCGAGCATGGTCGCGCAGGCCTTGAGCACCTCGACGGCCTGCGGGCGAAAGGTGGTCAGCTTGCCGCCCGCCAGGGTCACGCAGCCGGGTTCCTGCCACAGCACGTGCTCGCGGGTTTCATTGGACGGCTTGCCCTGAGGCTCACCCGCCGCGCTGCCCACCACCGGGCGCACCCCCGACCAGGTCGACAGCACATCGGCGGCACCCACGCTGGCCTGGGGAAACTGCTGGGCGCAGGCCGCCAGCAGGTAGTCGAGTTCCTCGGCGCTGATGCTCGCGCTCTGGTCCAGATCCTCGTGATGATCGAGGTCCGTGGTGCCGACCACCGTGGCGCCTTCCCAAGGGAAAACAAACACCGGTCGACGGTCGCGCTCGTGCAAAAAGGTGAAGGCCTGCGCCACCGGCAAACGCCAGCCCGGCAACAGCAAATGACTGCCGCGCAACGGGCGCAACTGACGAGGGGTGTCGGGCGCGCGCAAGCGTTCGGCCCAGGCGCCGGTGGCCACCGCCAAGACAGCGCAACGCAATGGCAGCGAAGCGCCGGCCTCGCAGTCCTCGATCTGCACGCCGCACACCCGCCCCTCTTCACGCAGCAAATGCTCCACGCGCACGCCGTTGAGTATCACGGCGCCATCGGCCCGGGCCTCACCCAATACACGCATCACCAGACGCGCATCGTCGGTCAGCGCATCGACAAAACAGGTGCCGCCCAGCAGGTCATGTTCCTTCACCCCCGGCGCGAGATAACGCAGCTGCTGCGCATCATGGAAGCGATGGCTGCGCCGCCCGGCCAGCGCGTCATACACGCTCAACACACCACCCAGCACGCGCCGGCCGGGAAAGCCGCCACGGTAATGCGGCATAAGGAAACTCATCGGCTCAACCAGCCCTGGCGCTTCGTCGAGCAGCCGCTGGCGTTCGCGCACCGAATCACGGGTCAAGCGCCACTGGCCCTTGGCGATGTAACGCAAGCCGCCGTGGACCATTTTCGAGGAACGACTGGAGGTGCCCCAGGCGAAATCCCGCTGCTCCAGCAGCAGGCAGCGCCAGCCACGACGCGCGGCCTCGCGCAGGATGCCGGCGCCGCTGATGCCGCCGCCAATGACGATCAGGTCCCAGGTTTCATCCCGCAGCGTGGTCAGCGCTTGCTGTCGCCACGCCGCGTTCCAGTTGCAGTTCATGGCCGTCACTCCAGCAACAACGTGCCGGGATTGAGTCGCCCGGCCGGATCGAAATGCCGGCTCAGCGCCTGCAACGTGTCCAGCGCCAGCGCGCCTTTCTCCCGCAACAGGTACGGCGCGTGATCCTTGCCCACGCCATGCTGGTGACTGATGGTGCCGTGGTTGGCGACGATGGTCTGGCTGGCCGTCTGCTTGAGCGCCTGCCAGCGCGCCAGCGTCGCCGGATAGTCGGCCGCCGGACGGAACACGTAAGTGGTGTAGATGCTCGAGCCTTCGCCATAGACATGGGACAGGTGCGTAAACACATGCACCCGCTCGCCTTCAGCGGCCAAACCGTCGCGCAGGCTGTTTTCGATCAGGGCGAGCAGGTTGTCGACGTTGCTCCAGTCGGTCGCGGTTTCCAAGGTGTCGACCACATAACCGGCGTTCCACAGGTTCTCGCGCAGGTAGGGGAAACGAAAGCGGTTCTGCGCCCACTTCTTGCCGAGCAAGGTGCCGGTGAACACACCGCCAAAGGCCTTCAGGTGTTGCCGGGCCTGGCTCAGCGACAGCGCATTCTGCCGCCGATTGCCGGTCACGCCGAAGGTCAGCAGGCATTTGCCCACACCGGCGCCACGCAGGGCCAGGTACTTTTCCAGCCAGGCAATCTGCTGCGGATGACCGGCCAGCGCCAGTTGGGTTTCGGTTTCGACCGCGTTGGACAAGCGCAGCATCGACAGCGGCACGCGTGCCTGGGCCAACTGGCGGATGGCTTTCAGCGCCTGCGGCCAATCGGGCAGAAACACGCCATAGAAACGCTCATCGGCGGGCAATGCGCTGACCCGAACCTTGACCTCGGAAATGATCCCGAAACGGCCCTCGCACCCCAGCACCACTTCGCGCAGATCGGGCCCCGCCGCCGACGCCGGGAAGGTGGGGATTTGCAGCGGACCGGCGAACGTTTCCAGGGTGCCGCCGGCGAACAGTTGCTCGATTCGCCCGTAGCGCAGCGATTGCTGGCCACTGGAGCGGCTCGCCACCCAACCGCCCAGCGTCGACAGCTCCCACGACTGCGGGAAATGCCCGAGGGTGTAACCCCGGGCGCGCAACTGACTTTCGACCTGCGGCCCGGTGGCGCCGGGGCCGAACGTGGCCAACAGGCTCTGTTCATCGAGGTCCGTCAGGCGATTCATGCGCGCCAGCGAAACCGTGACCACGGGCCGCGCGGAACGCAGCGGGTTGATGTGCCCGGCCACCGAAGTGCCGCCGCCGTACGGAATCAGGCACAGGTCCTGCGCCTGGGCCAGCGCCAGCAGCTGACGAATCTGTTCGGCACTCTCCGGGAAGGCCACGGCGTCGGGATAGACGCCTGGCGCCCCTTCGCGCAACGCCAGCCAGTCCGGCAGGCTCTGGCCGCGCGCATGCAGCAAACGATCCTGCGCCGCGACGCTGTACAAGCTGTGATCGCCCAGCCGCGAGGCCGGCACGCGGGACAATGCCGTCTCAAGCGTGGCATCGGGCAGCGCGCGACCGGCACCGACCCGTTCAGCGAGAAATCCCGCGCCCCGGGCCGGCAACTCGACCACCGTGGTTGCATCTCCCCAGCCATTCCAGCGTCGCATGCGTGTGTCCTTTTGCGGTTCTGATCAGTGATGTTCCAGGCCTACATACTAGTCAGCTGCCCGAAAGTGTCACGGTCGCATCCGGCCAGTTCGAGTAGCCAATTGAGTCAAACGTCGCGCAAACCCCAGCCATTTACTTTAGCGGTGGTTTCAACTTACCTTTCAGCGCATTCATCCGCGCCTGCGGGCCTTGATCAAAGGAAGACGGTCATGCAATCCCTGGGTTTCACCTCGGTTCCGCCGCTGCTCAAATACCTGCGTCATGCCGAACAAATGGGTCTGGCCATCGAGCCTGCGTTGGCGGCGGCCGGGTTGCAGGCGCACCAGTTGAGTGACAACAGCCTGCGGTTGCCGGGCGAAGCCCATGAACGGTTGCTCGATTATTTCTGCGAACACTCGGGCGATCCGTTGTTCGGCCTTAACGCCGCGCGTTTTGTCTTGCCCAATTCCTGGAGCGTGCTGGGTTACATCACCATGAACTGCGCGACCCTGGGCGATGCCATGAGCCGGATCATGCCGTTCGAGAAACTGGTGGGCGACATGGGGGTCAGCCGCGTCGAGGTGCAGGACGGTCACGTGCACCTGATCTGGACCTGCCGCTATCAACGCCCGCGCATCCGCCGCCACCTGGTGGAAAACGTGCTTGGTTCCTGGTTGCAATACGCGCGCTGGATTGCCGATACGCAGCTGTCGCCGGCCGCCGTGTGGTTTGAACATGCGCTCCCGGCCGATACGACGCTGGCGCAGTACGAACAATTCTTCGATTGCCCGGTGCTGTTTGACCAACCTTACGCGGCGCTGATTGTCCCGCTGCCGTATTTGCAATTGCCCTTGCGCCAGGCCGATCCGCAATTGCTGCGCACCCTGGAGGAACATGCCCTGGGGTTGATGGCCACGCTGGAGGACGCGTCGCTGGAGCTGCGGGTCAAAAGCATCCTGCGCCAGTTGCTCAAGGAAGGCCTGCCGCGCAAAGAGCAGGTGGCCGAGCAGTTGGCGGTGTCGGTGCGCACGCTGCAACGCCAGTTGCATCAGGCCGGCACTTCGTACCAGCAGATCCTCGATGACCTGCGCCAGGAGCTGGCCGAGCATTACCTGCTGCACAGCAATTTGCCGATCCAGGACATCTCCCAGTACCTGGGCTTCACCGAACCCCGCTCGTTTCACCGCACCTTCAAGAGCCGGCGCGGGATGCCGCCGGGCGAGTTTCGCCAGACCCACCGGATGTGACGGCACTGGCCTCTTCGCGAGCAAGCCCGCTCCCACAGTGGATCTTTATTGGCCTCTATTTTGTGAACGACACAAACCCCCTGTGGGAGCGAGCTTGCTCGCGAAGGCGTCAGTCGCAACGGCGCAATAAACGTCTTTCAGTGCGCATGTTTAAAGACACTCGGCGTTACGCGACAGCGCCCACAAATCCTTGCGATGCGGCCTTATTAGGAATGGCGGTCAATCAAGTGCTGGATAAACTAGTGCCCACCGAGTGATCGATGCGGTGACGCGGCGCTTGCCACATTGGCCGCTGATCCCTGAACGAAGAAGCCCGCTGCCAAACCACAAGGGTTTGTGAGCGGGCTTCTTCGCGCGCCTTATAACGATTGCAGTCAGAGGCTGATCGCGTTGGTGAACACCAGCCGATTGCCGAACGGGTCGGCGATGGTCATGTCCTGGCTGCCCCACGGCATGGCCTGAATTTGTGGGTGTGCGAAGGTGTATTCCTTGGCCAGCAGTTGCTGTTGAAAGGCTTCCAGTTCATCGGTCTCGATGCGCAGTGCCGAGCCCGGCGTGGCATCGCCGTGATGCTCCGACAGGTGCAGCACGCATTCACCCCGGGAGAGTTGCAGGTACAGCGGGAAGTTCGCTTCGAAACGGTGTTGCCAGTCGATCTTGAAACCGAGGAAGTCGACGTAGAACTCGATGGCCTTGCTTTCGTCGAAGATCCGCAGGATCGGGGTGGTTTTGCCGAAGCTCATAGGAGTGTTCTCGCCAGTGGGAAGGGCCCGTGTTCAGCGGGCCATGTGTCTGGTTCAAATTGCCGGATCAATGCACCGTCTTGAGCGCGAGATCGTTGTAGTGAAAGCGGTTCTTGTCAGTGCGCGCAAAGAAGAAGTAACCATAATCCGACAAGTAATAGTAGGTATCGACCCGTTTGTACTCATCGTCTTTTTGACTGCACGTCAACTCTTTGGCTGAACCGCTCAAGGTGACATTGAGTTCGCTGGCCGACAGCTCGCGAATGACCGTGCAATCGCTACTGTCCTGACGCTCCTCGACCTTGCCGATCAGCGTGTTGGTGTTGCGCACGGTCGCGCTGTAGCTCAACCGCCCGTTGATCGGCATATGCTGCCAGTCGCCGGTGAAGCTCAAGCTGATGACACTGGAAGTGTCTTTCATCAAGGGCCCCTTCGAGATGCTGAATCGACTCAAACGCGCCAGATCGAACAGGCCGCGAAAGGACACGGCATCGCTCTCGTAATTGGCCCCTGACATACGCACGGTCATTTGCTGCGAGGCGCTATCGATCCCGATGAATCGCTCTTCATGCAGGTCCGAGGTCTTGGCCTTGTAAGTCGACTGTCCTGCAACTTCCACATAGCTGAGCGGTTTGACGGCAACCGGCATGTTCAGATTCTTGATGGCCGATCCCACCGCCGGGGAAAGCGGCGGCAGGGTCACTGGCGCGGCTTTCTTCGCACGGGCAACGAACCTCGGAAGTTGTGCCTCCGACTCCGGTTTATCGCAGGCCAGTTTGAACAGCCGTTCGTAGTCGTCGTTGCTGCCGCTGATCGCCGTGGACGTCAGTGCAACTGCATCCTGACCGTCCGTGACGGTGTTGTTGGCATCCAGGTCGTATCCCGCCACCACGCGATAAGTTTGCTTGCCACAATCGACCGCGTAATGCTCGCGTTTCTGGGCATAGGGCGCGTCGTAAGGCGCATCGTATCCAATCAACGGGTTGTCGTAGGCCGCCCAGAATCTCAGTTCAGAACCGTCCTTCTTGAGGCTGTTGCGATCAAGCAATACCCATTGATCCTCGCCGCTGCCTTTGACTACACGCCAATCCGACGATGGAGTAGTGGCACACGCCTTGATGAAATCCGGGTTGCTCTTCAACACCCCGAGCACGTTGGCCGGAACCGCCCTGCCCGTCGAATACTGGTGAGCATTGAGACCTGGATACATCCGGCCGCCACCGCCCAGGTAGAGCAAGTTGGCCCGATCGGAGGTACACGAAGCTTCCATTTGAAAAACCAGACCTGCCGCCGCCTGGGCATTGCCGGACTGGCTGATCTGGAAACTCAGGATGTCGCCTTCACGCATGATCGAATCACTGACCAGGGGCTTCGACAGAACGCCATTGAACAGTGTCTCGGCTTCGGCTGCCCGCCGTGCCTGAGGGCTGACGCAACCGGCCAATAACGTAACGGCAACCAGCAAACAAACGCGGTACATGAAACTCCCTGGGCGAGTCACGCCAAATCAACTGAATGTCAGCGCTTCGGCTTGCTGGTGGCTTTCTTTAATTGCAATGTGCCACCAGTGTGACGGACAGCAAAGAATGCCTACTGGAAGCCGTCACGCAAATCCCCTTGCCGCGCCAGAAACCGCCCTGCCCTTTTACCGTTCGCCTGGCCTTCGCTGTAACTCAACACGCCGTTGACCCACACCCCGTCAATCCCTTCCGCCGCCCGTTGCGGATCATTGAAATCCGCCACGTCGCGAATGGTCGCCGGATTGAACAACACCAGGTCCGCCCAGTGCCCTTCTCGAATTTCGCCGCGCTCCTTCAAGCCAAACCGCGCCGCCGACAGCCCGGTCATTTTGTGCACGGCGGTGTGCAGCGGAAACAGCCCGACATCGCGACTGAAATGGCCGAGCACCCGTGGAAAGGCGCCCCACAAGCGTGGGTGCGGGAACGGGTCTTCCGGCAAGCCGTCCGAGCCGACCATCGACAGCGGGTGCGCGAGAATTTTGCGTACGTCGGCCTCGTCCATTCCGTAATACACCGCGCCGGCCGGTTGCAGACGGCGCGCCGCGTCGAGCAATGGCACGCCCCACTCGGCGGCGATGTCCATCAAGTCACGGCCGCCCAGTTCCGGGTGCGGCGTGGACCAGGTGATGGTGATGCGATGGGCGTCGGTGACTTGCTTGAGGTCCAGCGTCGAGGAGCTCGCCGCGTAGGGGTAACAATCGCAGCCTACCGGGTGGGTGAGCGCCGCTTTTTCGAGCGACGCCAACAGTTGCGGACTGCGTCCCCAGTTGCCCGCGCCCGCGCATTTGAGGTGGGAAATGATCACCGGGGATTGGGCATGACGACCGATCCGGAACGCCTCATCCATCGCCTCCAGCACCGGCTCGAATTCACTGCGCAAATGGGTGGTGTACACCGCACCGAATGCCGTCAATTCTTCGGTCAATTGCATCACTTCATCGGTGGACGCCGAGAACGCACTGGCGTACGCCAGGCCTGTGGACAAGCCCAACGCGCCGGCCTCAAGACTGTCGCGCAGTTGCCCGCGCATCGCGCTGATTTCATCCGGCTTGGCGGTGCGGAACAAGTCGTCGAGGTGATTGCTGCGCAGCGCGGTGTGGCCGACCAGCGCGGCAACGTTCAACGTTGTGTTGGCCGCTTCGACCGCTGCGCGGTAATCGCGGAACGTCGGATAAACGAATGCCGCGGCGGTGCCGAGCAGGTTCATCGGGTCTGGCGGATTACCCTGCAACGTCACCGGCGAAGCGCTGATCCCGCAGTTGCCGACGATCACCGTGGTCACGCCCTGGCTGAGTTTGGGCAGCATCTGCGGCTGGCGGATCACCACCGTGTCGTCGTGGGTGTGCACGTCGATAAAACCCGGCGCCAGCACCCGGCCGGCAGCGTCGATTTCTGCGCTGGCCGTGGCCGCGTGCAAGTCGCCGATGCGCTCGATGCGGCCCTTCAGGATTGCCACGTCGGCGGAGTAACCGGGGCGGTCACTGCCGTCGATGATCAGGGCGTTGCGGATGAGCGTGTCGTAGATCATTTCAGTCTCCCAGCGGCAAGTGATCGTCGCCGCCGCGGTAATCGTCGAGGGCGAGTTTGATCCGCCGCAGACGTTCTTGATTGTCTTCAGGATTGGCCAGCGCCAGCTCGGTGGCGAGCACATCGATGGCCAGCAGCATGCCGTAGCGCGCCGCCGTGGGTTTGTAGATGAACGAGGTTTCGACGCCTTGCAACGGCAGCAGCACATCGGCCAGTTGCGCCAGCGGCGAATCGGCGCGGGTGATGGCGACGATGCGTGCACCGTAGTTGCGGGCTAGCGCCACCACTTCGAGCAATTCGGGCGTGAGGCCGGTCAGCGAGCAGACGATCAGCGCGTTATCGGCACCGAGGCTGGCGGCGGTCACGCGCATCATCACCGGGTCGTGGCACACCGCAATCGGGTAGCCGAATCGCACCAGCCGCACTTGCAGTTCATCGCTGCACAAGGTCGAGCAGCCGCCCATGCCGAACGCATGAATCATCCGCGCCTTGCCCAGCAATTTCACCGCATCGACGAAACGCGACTCGTCGAACGCCGACAGATGCTGGCGCAACGTCGACTCGATATCACCCACGATCTGCCCGTAGAACGCCGACTGTTCGGGCGTGCCCGCCGGGTCGAGAAAACGGCTGCCGACGCCGCTGGCCTGGGCCAGTTGCAGACGCAGATCACGCAAGTCGCGGCAACCGACGGTGCGGGCAAAACGCGACAGCGTCGCCGTGCTGACTTCCGCTCGCAGCGCCAGCTCATCGAGGCTGGCGGACGAGGCGAACCCGACATCGTCGAGCATCAACCGCGCGATGCGTCCTTCGCCGGCGCTGAAGGAATCCTGACGGGCGCGGATCTGGTAGAGGATGTCCATGGCGGGCGGCTCCGTTAGATCAGGTAAGAAAGACCAACCGTCAGCCCGAACGCGACCAGCGAAATAATAGTCTCGAGCACGGTCCAGGTCTTGAAGGTCTGGGCGACGGTCATGTTGAAGTATTCCTTGATCAACCAGAAGCCTCCGTCGTTGACGTGGGAGAAAATCACCGAACCCGCGCCCGTCGCCAGCACCAACAGTTCCGGATGCGGATAGCCCAGACCCACGGCCACCGGCGCCACGATTCCCGAGGCCGTGGTCATCGCCACCGTCGCGGAACCGGTGGCGATGCGCATCAGCGCGGCGAACAGCCAGCCCATGATCAGCGGCGACAAGTGAAATTCGTGGGCCAGACTGACGATTTGATCGGTAACGCCGGCGTCCACCAGAATCCGGTTCAAACCACCGCCGGCGCCGACCAGCAAGGTGATGCTGGCCGTCGGTGCCAGGCATTCCTGGGTGAATTTGAGGATCGATTCGCGGCTGAAGCCTTGGGCGATGCCCAGAGTCCAGAAGCTGAGCAAGGTCGCCAGCAACAATGCGATCACCGAGTTGCCGATGAACAGCAGAAACTGGTTGAAACCGCTGCCCGGTGTCGAGATCAGGTTGGCCCAGCCGCCAATCAGCATCAGCACCACCGGCAACAGAATGGTCGCCATGGTAATGCCGAAGCTTGGCAAGCGGTCGCGCGGCTCGCGGTCGATGAACTGCCGCTCCAGCGGGTTTTCCGCTGGCAGTTGAATGCGCGGCACGATGAATTTGGCGTACAACGGGCCGGCAATGATCGCGGTCGGAATGCCGATCAGGATCGCGTAGAGCAAGGTCTGCCCGACCGAGGCCTGATACGCCTGCACCGCCAGCATCGCGGCCGGGTGTGGCGGCACCAGTGCATGTACCACCGAGAGCCCGGCGACCATCGGCAAACCGACCATCAGAATCGACACGCCCACCCGCCGCGCCACGGTGAAGGCAATCGGCACCAGCAACACAAAACCGACCTCGAAGAACAGCGGCAGCCCGACCAGGAACGCGATGCAGACCATCGCCCAATGCGCGTTCTTCTCGCCGAAACGGTCGATCAAGGTCCGTGCCACCTGCTCGGCACCGCCGGACTCGGCCATCATCTTGCCGAGCATCGTCCCCAGCGCCACCACCAGCGCAATGTGCCCCAGGGTTTTGCCGACCCCGGCCTCGTACGCACCGACCACGCCAGACGCCGGCATCCCGGCCAGCAAGGCCAGGCCGATGGAAACCAGGGTGATCACGATGAACGGATTGAGTCGATAACGGGCGATCAGCACGATCAGCGCGATGATGGCGATGGCGGCGTACACCAGCAGCCAATAGCCGAAGGACAGGGTCATGCGGTACTCCTCGAAAGGGTCACGTCGAAATGTTTGTGAAAGTCATAAATCATTTCAAGGCGTGATTTTCAAACGGAGTGAAACTAATTTTCGTGCAGAGGTAAGGAATGTCGCGCAGAGGTATGCGCGGTCGATGGATATGAAAATCAGGCAGGTGGATTTACATCCCCAGCCGGAGGATCAGTCGTGATGCACCCGAGCGCGCTTGAGCAGTTTCTTGCAGCGTTCCGACAAGTGCAGCACGCGCAGCTGCTTGCCGGCCTTGGCATAGCGCTCACGCAGGGTCTTCAGCGCGGCGATGGCCGAGTAGTCGACAACACTCAGGTGGCGACAATCGACGGTCACGACCGCTGGATCGTTGGCCGGGTCGAACTGATTGAGGAACGGCGTGGTCGAGGCGAAGAACAGCGTGCCATGCACGTGGTAGCGCTTGCTGCCGTCGGCTTCGAGATGCGCGTCGGCATACAGTTCGCGGGCCTGCTGCCAGGCGAAGTTGAGCGCGGCAATGATGATCCCGCAGAGCACGGCAGTGGCGAGATCGGTGAGCACGGTGATGACCGTCACCGCGACGATCACCAACACGTCGTTCAGCGGCACTTTGTTAACCACCCGCAACGAAGCCCAGGCGAAGGTTTGCTGCGACACCACAAACATCACGCCCACCAACGCCGCCAGCGGGATGCGCTCGATCAGCGGCGACAGAAACAGAATGAACAACAGAATCAGCACCCCGGCCACGACGCCGGACAACCGCCCGCGACCGCCGGAACTGAGGTTGATCACCGTCTGGCCGATCATCGCGCAGCCACCCATGCCGCCGAACACGCCCGAGACCATATTCGCCGCGCCCAGCGCCACACACTCGCGATCAGGGAAGCCACGGCTCTCGGTGATTTCGTCAGTGAGGTTCAGGGTCAGCAGGGTTTCCAACAGGCCGACCAGCGCCATCAACGTCGCGTAAGGCGCGATGATGCGCAGGGTGTCGAGGCTCCACGGGATGTCCGGCCAGGCAAACGTCGGCAAGCCGCCCGCGATGTGCGCCATGTCGCCCAGGGTACGCGTTGGCAAACCGAGCACATACACCGCCAGCCCGACACTCAGGATCGCCACCAGCGCCGGCGGCACAGCACGCGTCAGGCGTGGCAGCAGATAAACGATGGCCATCGTCAACGCCACTAGCCCCGTCATCACATACAACGGCGTGCCGCTGAGCCAGGTGTCAGCGCTTTTGAAGTGCTCCAGTTGCGCCAAGGCAATGATGATCGCCAAGCCGTTAACAAAACCGAGCATCACCGGGTGCGGCACCATGCGCACCAGTTTGCCCAGCCTCAGCAGCCCGAACGCGAGCATGATCAAGCCGCCCAGCAACACGGTCGCGAGCAGATACTGCACGCCGTGCTGCACCACCAACGCCACAATCACCACCGCCATCGACCCGGCCGCCCCCGACACCATGCCCGGCCGCCCGCCGAACAGCGCGGTCAGCGTGCAAATGATGAACGCCCCGTAAAGCCCCATCAGCGGGTTGAGGTGAGCCACCAGCGCGAAGGCGATGCATTCGGGTAGCAGGGCGAAAGAAGTGGTTAGCCCGGCCAGGACATCGGCGCGCAGACGTTGTGGTTTCATCGAAGACCGGACACAGCAGAGAAAGAAGGCAGCGGATGTTACGGAATTGAGCGCGGCGCGGCCAGTTGTGGGGCGTAGAAGTCATGCTGCGCTATACTCGCCACTCGCGCCCCAACTGAGCCACCGCCATGACCACTTCACGTCGCCACGGTAAAAAACTGAATTCCGACGCAGTGATTCGTGCCGTCGCCAGCTCTACTGCCATTGAAACAGGGCAGAGCGTCGAAGCAGTCGAACGCAAACTCAAAAGCAAAACCAGCAAATTCCTGCATCTCAAACTTGCGCAATAGTGCGCCGAGTCAATGTCACCGTGAATCACTCCAGCAACGCTTGCCGGACCCAATGTTTCATCGGTTCGTAATCACAAGTGAGTCCTTGATTGATCGCCGCAAAGTAAGCGTCTTTGTGGGCTTCCCACGCGCTGTAATCCAAAGGCATGCGGCCAGCCTGTACAGCCATCACATCCGCTAACAGCCGCGACAAACGCCCGTTACCTTCACGAAATGGGTGAATCAGGATGAACTCCACGTGGGCGATGGCAATCGCCTCGATCAACCCTTCGCCATCGACACTGCAAGGGGTGAATTTCGCGAGGCAGCCATTTTCAAAATCGCTGAGCAACCGGGGAATTTGCGGGGCGGCGGCGAAGAAGAAACCGCCTTTCCCCATGTTCACCGAGCGAATGTCTCCCGCCCACGGATAGATGTTCCCAAGCCACCTGCGATGCCAGTCTTTCAGATCCTGGACAGTCAATCGCCGATCAGGCAGGTGTTCGACCAAGACCGACTGATACAGTTTTTCCAACAGCATCAACTCGGCATCGTCCATGTCATTTGGATCAGTAATACCCAGTCGGTTGGCCAGGACCTGTTCATCCGACCCCGGCTCATAAGTACCTTGCGCCCCGTCGGAGTCATAGCGATTTGTCATTTTTCGCGCCTCCTGACCCTGCCTGATTGAAAGAATCCACCATAGGCTCGGGCGCGGTCCTTGATCAAACCCAAAAACAAAAACGGCCGCCCCAAGGCAGCCGTCTTTTAACGGTCAAACCAGCAACGCTGCGCTCCTGCGACGTTCAAACCATTTCATTACGAATCCATTCAACCACCGACGTCCGCTTCGGCGCCCATCCCAGCAACTCACGCGCCTGTTTGCCACGCACACGGCTGTTGGAGCCCAGGCCGTAGTTGGCCATTTCGTAACCCCATTCGGCCTCGGCGTCTTTGAGCGGCCAGTCTTGCGGCGCGCCCAGTTTCAGCGCTTGGGCCATGGCGGTGGTCATGTCGATGAACGACGCTTCGCCGCTTTCGACGAAGTAGAACGTGCCCGATACGTTTTTGCTCAGCGCCAACAAATAGAGAGAAACCACGTCTTCGATGTGCACGTTGGACCAGATGTTGCGCCCCGTGCCGACATGGCGAACCACACCGCTTTTACGCGCCTGTTTCAGCAAGCGCGGCAGTTGCACGCTGTCGCGCTGGACGCCCAGGCTGTGGCCGTAAATCAGGGTGTTGCAGATCACCGCCGAGTTCACGCCGTCGTTGGCGGCAGCGAGGATCAGGTTGTCGATGGCCACGCGGGCGGCCTTGTCGACGGTCGGCTCGGGCAGGTTGTCTTCGTAATAGATGACGTCGCTGGATTTACCGCCGGATGCATCGCCGACGATGCTCGAACCACTGGTGTGCAGAAATACTTTGTTGGAGCCGCGCAAGGCATCGAGCAGGGCTTCGACCGCGCCGCGATGGTCGCTGCTGGCGGCGTTGATCACGGCGTCGGCCGCGCGGGCCTGTTCCGCCAATAGTGCGCTGTCGTCAAGAGTGCCGATCACCGGGGTGATGCCCAGTGCACGCAACTCATCGGCTTGTTGCTGGTTACGCACCAGGCCAGTGACCTGGTTGCCAGCCCGGATCAGGCCGGTGGCGATGGAGCCGCCGATGAAACCCGCTGCGCCGGTAAGGAATACGTTCATGGAGAAACTCCCTGCGTTAATAAGTGATGCCGCGAGTATCGAGGACCGACCGGGAGCAAAACAGGCCCGTTTGCCCAATTCACTCTTGCGCAGGAATCACGAATCAACCCTTGAAGTTCGCATTCGCGTAGACCGCCAATTTGCCTTGAATGAAGTCCAGGAAGCATTGAATCCGTAGCGCAAGTTGCGAGTTACGGTAGTACACCGCGTTGATCGGCTGACGATAGCCGCTGTTGAAATCGGCCAGCAGCACCTTCAACCGCCCGGCGCGGATGTCATCGATGGTCATGAAGTGCGAGAGGCAGGCAATGCCCTGACCGTCCAGCGCGAGGTGGCGCAGCGTCTCGCCGCTGGAGGCGCTGATCGATGCCTGGATCGGCCAGCGATCACCGTGCACATAACGCAGCGGCCACTGGTTGAGGCCGTCGTTCTGGGTGAAGCCCAGCAACCGGTGTTGATCCAGCTCGGCCACCGCTGCCGGCGTACCGTGTTGCTCAAGGTACGCCGGGCTCGCGACGATGTGCAGCGGGCTGCAACCCAGCGAACGGGCGTGCAGGGTCGAGTCGGCCAGGATGCCGATGCGGATGGCAATGTCGGTGCTTTGCTCCAGCAGATCGATGATCAGGTCGTTGCTGTTGAGTTCGAGCTGGATGTCCGGGTAGAGCCGGCGGAACTCATCGATGTGCGGCACGATGGCGTGCAGCATGAACGGTGACGCGGCGTTGATCCGCAAGCGTCCGGACGGTGTCTGCTGGCGCGAATTCAGGCGTTCTTCAAGTTCATCCATCTGATCGAGAATCAGCTTGGACTGCTCGAAGAAATACTTGCCCTCCTCCGTCAAGTCCATGCGCCGCGTGGTGCGGTTGATCAGCGTGGTCTCGAGCTTCGCCTCCAGCCTCGACAGCGTGCGGCTGACGGCCGAAGGCGTTTGCCCGACTTGTTCAGCCGCAGCCGAAATCGACCCGCACTCAATCACACAGACGAAAATCTGCAACTCATCGGATCTGGCTTTCACGGCGGCCCCTTATTCAAAACTGGCTTGATAGTAGCTGGATACGGGGCGAATGGAACCTCAAGCCGGGAGCCCGAACACCTGCGTCAGGTGTTGTTCGTAGCGGGCGATATCGGCGTCGACATTCGGACGTTTCATCACGTCAACGCACAGAAACGTCGGCAGACCGGTCATGCCGAGGAACTCGTTGGCTTTGTGGAACGGCAAGTACACCGCGTCCACGCCTTTGCCTTCGAAGAAGTCGGTCGGGTCGTCGAAGGCTTGCTGCGGCGCGTTCCAGGTCAGGGACAACATGTATTGCTTGCCCTGCAACAAACCGCCACTGCCGTACTTTTGCGAGGCATCGGAACGGGTGCGGCCGTCGCTGGCGTAGAGGCTGCCGTGACCTTCGGTGAGCACTTCGTCGAGGTATTTTTTGACGGTCCACGGCGCGCCCATCCACCAGCCGGGCATTTGATAAACGATCACGTCGGCCCAGAGGAACTTGGCGACTTCTTCGGCGACGTCGTAACCCTCGTCGATGAACGTGGTTTTGATATCCAGGCCGCCACGATCCAGCGCGCTCAGCGCGGTTTCGTGCATCGTCGCGTTGTAGCGACCGTCGGAGTGGGCGAATTGTTTGCCGCCATTGAGTAACAGAACTTTTTTCATGGGAAGACTCGAAAGGTCAGAAATCGGATGGCGGCAGGTTAACCGCGTACCTCGCGCGGAATAAGCCCTGGTTTCGCAATACTCATTTGACCAATACGCACGAATCGACCATCGATTGTTGCCATAAACTTGCGCCGATTCTGAACTTGAGGAGTTTTCTGATGAGTGAAATGCAAGGCTTCATCCTGCACGCCAAGACCCGCCCGGAAAAATCCGACGCGTTTGAAGCGCTTTTCAGCGGTTACGTAGAGGCGAGTCGTGCCGAGCCCGGCTGCATCGAGTACCACATGCTGCGCGACAAGCAGGACCCGACACTGTTTATCTTTTACGAGATCTGGCAATCCCAGGCCCACCTCGATGTGCACGCCAACCTGCCGCACATGAAGCAGTTCCGCGACACGCGCATGGATTATCTGGAACGGGATTTCGACATCCGCGCCATCGACATGCTCAGCCCGTCGTCCGCTACCCGCTGATCAGCAAGTGGCCGCCGAGCAAGCCGAGGCCGATGAAGAACACACGCTTGAACAGCACGGCGCTGATCCGTTGACGCAGCCATTGGCCGAGCAACATGCCCAGCACTGCGGGGATCAGCGCCAGCAACGACGCGCTCAATTCTGCGCCGCCCAACGCGCCGCGCCATAG